>JAURGS010000054.1 GCA_030833685.1 Rhodoferax sp.
GATGCTGTCAGCAAAATCAGCACGGATGGTTCCTGCTGCCGCCTTTTTAGGATCGGTAGCACCCATCAGCTCACGGTTCTTCAAAATCGCGTTCTCGCCCTCCAGGACCTGAATCATGACGGGGCCCGAAATCATGAATGACACCAGGTCTTTGAAGAACGGGCGCGCAGCGTGCACAGCGTAGAAGGCCTCGGCTTCGCGCTGAGACAGATGGGTCAATTTGGCGGCGACGATTTTCAAGCCGGCAGCCTCAAAACGGGCGTAGATCTGTCCGATCACATTCTTGGCAACAGCGTCAGGTTTGATGATCGACAGGGTACGTTCAATACTCATAAAAATTCCTAAATGAAGTCAGGGCTTGGCATTTTTGCCAAGCCTTTGATTTTAGCGCCCAATCACCACCTAGCGACGCCCACCAGAGGGGCGTCGGGAGCGGCGCGACCCGTCTCCGGGCGGTCGATCACCGACCTGGCGTTGCCGGGAAAAGCTGTCAGCACCAATGTAGCCCAGTGATGTTTTCATCGGATCGGGTTGGGCAGTGCCTGGCCCAGCCGGTCGGTTGCCATCGCGGCGATCAGACCCGCCCGGGCGACTATTGCCTCTGCCACGTCTTTGCTGCCCATTGGGCCGCTTGCCTGGCCCAGCCCCTGGCTGGCTCCCGCCTGGCTCACCACGCCCGGGGCGAGCACCTTGGGGATTTAAGCGGCGAATGTCAGATTCATCGAGCTCAACCCAGGCGCCCCGCTTAAGCCCCCGAGGCAAAACCACCGCACCGTACCGAATGCGAATTAAGCGACTCACCGCATGACCGACCGCCTCCATCATCCGGCGTACTTCGCGGTTTCGACCTTCGGAGATCGTGACACGGTACCAGCAGTTCGAACCCTCGCCGCCACCCTCCTCGATCGAACCAAACTGCGCCATACCATCTTCCAAACGCACGCCGTCGAGCAAGCGCTGGCGCTCTTCCGCACTCAAAGCACCTAGCACCCGAACCGCGTATTCACGCTCCAGGCCAAAACGCGGATGCATGAGCTGATTGGCCAACTCGCCAGAGCTCGAAAACAAAAGCAAGCCTTCGGTATTGATGTCCAGCCGGCCTACCGACTGCCATTTACCCACCGGCAGTCGCGGAAGTTTGCGAAACACCGTGGGTCGATTCTGCGGGTCATCATGGCTGACCACCTCGCCAGCTGGCTTGTGGTAGGCCAACACCCTTGGCGGTGGCGGCGCGATCCTCACTTTGATGGGCTTGCCGTTGATCTTGACGTGGTCACCAAATTGAATGCGCTGGCCCACGTGGGCGGGCTCATTGTTAACGGTGATGCGCCCCTCAAGAATCATCTGCTCCATATCCAAGCGCGACCCCAGCCCAGCCTGCGCCAGCACCTTATGCAGCTTGGGCGATTCAGGCTGCGCGGGCAATACGCGCTTTTCCGCTGGCGGCACCTCTCTCAACTCTTGCTCGTCGAACGCACCCGAAACAACATCTTCGAAGCGCAGCGCAGTTGCATCCTGCCCGGCAGCAGGCTCAGTGGGCACTGGCCGCGCCGGATCTGGCTCGATCAGTGGCGGATCGCTCGGTGGCGTGTCATGCATGCTGGCTCTCCGAGGCCTCAGGGTTTTGTTCATCCCCTTGAGGGCTAAGCAATTCCAACTCGGGCGAGGTGTCAGGCTGTGCAGCAGCGTCTGCCAAGGACAGGCCAGCACCTGCCAGGGCATCAAGCGCCTCTTGCCCCGTCAAAGGGGCGTGTAGTTCGGGCAATTCGGCCAGGGACTGCAACCCCATATCGTCCAAAAATTGACGGGTTGTTGCCAGCAAGGCCGGACGGCCCACTGTTTCACGGTGGCCGATCGCCTCGATCCAACCGCGATCTTCCAGTTGCTTGATGGTCAGCGAATTAACCGCCACACCGCGAATATCTTCGATGTCACCGCGGGTGACCGGCTGTTTATAGGCAATGATGGCTAGGGTTTCCAGCGTGGCTCGCGCGTATTTGGGCGGTTTTTCGGGGTGTAGCCGTTCCAGGTAAGGCATCAATTCAGGGCGACTCTGAAAGCGCCACCCACTTGCCAGGGCGACCAGCTCCACGCCTTTATCAGCCCAGTCCTGCTGTAATTCGGTCAGCAGCGCCTCGACCTGCTGGGCCTGTTCCTCTTGCACAAAGAGAAGCCGCAAATCAGAGACTGTCAACGGCTGTTGCGCGCATATAAGAGCCGTCTCGAGAACGCTCTTGGCATCCAAGGCTTTCATCTTCGGATCATTCCTAAGCTCGGCCTTAGCGGCCAGACTGATGGTTCGACGCTTCTGCTCGCGAGCCTGATTGCCCGCACTGCGCCTGGAAACAGACCGCCAACGGGTCTGCTAAAACATGGTCGGATTGTACCGGAGCGACAGCGTCTCCAAGGCCGCTTGCATATCGCCTGGCAGATCGGCGCTGAATTGCAGATACCGACCCGTCAGGGGATGATCAAAAGCCAGGTGTCGGGCGTGCAAAGCCTGGCGACGCAAGCCTGCTGTTACGCGCCCGCCGTAGAGCGCATCTGCAACCAAGGGATAACCCATACTGGCCAGATGCACCCTTATTTGGTGGGTGCGCCCCGTGTGCAACGAACACCCCAGTAAGCTGCACTGGTCTGTGGCGTCTAATAATTGAACGTCGGTTCGAGCCATCTTGCCAGCTTGACGCTCGAGATCCACCACCGCCATTCGCAAGCGGTTTGCGGGATCCCGGCCAATGGGCTTATCGATACAAACAGTGGGCGACAGTCGCCAGGCGCCATGCACAAGCGCAAGGTACTGGCGCTTGACCTCGCGCAACGCAATGGCCTGCACCAGTCGATCCATGACAAGGCGGTTGCGCGCAACCACCATCAGCCCGCTGGTATCTTTATCCAACCGGTGCACGATGCCAGCCCGGGGCACCTCAAAGGCGCCGGCGTCTCGCCACAGCAAGGCATTCATCAGCGTGCCAGACCAGTTCCCCGGTGCGGGGTGCACCACCATGCCAGCCGGCTTGTTTACCACCAGCAGATGTTCGTCCTCGTACACGATATCTAGCGCAATTTGCTCGGCCCGAAACGCCTGACTTTGTGCTGTGGGGCGTAAGTGAAGCAAGACCGAATCACCTAGCTTGGCCTTGCTGGCACAGCGCGTGACGACACGCCCATTCACGCTGACATCCCCAGCTTCAATCAGCTGTTGGAGGTAGCTGCGTGAAAATTCTGGCGCAACAGTTTGCAGGGCGACATCAAGTCGTTTGCCGTGCAGCTGAAGGTCAAAGGCATGCAGTCGGGTTTCTACTTCCGCTGTCATATCCGGCCCGCCTTCGCTCTCTTCAGCATCTGGGACCACCGATATAATCGCCAAGGATTTATTCACCATTTGTTGTTGCCAATGCCAAGACTCCGATTATCCCCCGCCCTCTTTGTGATGGTGGCAGTCTTGGCCGTGTCGGTCGTAGGCTGCTCGTCAACACCCAGTGACCCAACAGCGGGCTGGAGCCCCAACCGTATCTATGCCGAAGCCAAAGATGAGCTGAGCGCAGGCGGCTACGAGAAAGCTATTCCACTTTTCGACAAGCTTGAAGGGCGTGCTGCTGGCACACCTTTGGCGCAGCAGGCACAGCTGGACAAAGCTTACGCCCAGTACAAGAATGGTGACACGGCACTGGCCATTGCGACATTGGATCGGTTCATCAAACAACATCCAGCCAGCCCAGCCCTAGATTACGCCTTGTATCTCAAAGGCGTCATCAATTTCAATGACGACCTCGGCTTGCTCTCTGGCCTTACCCGCCAAGACCTCTCCGAGCGCGATCAAAAAGCAGCCAAGGATTCCTATGAGTCCTTTCGCGAATTGGTTGGCCGTTTTCCAAAGTCGCGCTACGCAGAAGATGCGACAGCGCGCATGCGCCACATTGTGAATATGTTGGCCAAATCTGAGGTCAATGTTGCCCGGTACTACTACACCCGCGGGGCCTACGTGGCCGCCATCAACCGGGCACAAGCTGCGATTAAAGACTACGATGGCGTCCCAATTCTGGAAGAAGCGCTTTACATCCTGATGCAGTCATACGATGCGCTGGGTATGCCCCAGTTGCGCGACGACACCAAGCGGATCCTGTTGAAAAACTATCCACAGACCGTTTTTCTGAGCCCAGGCGGCAAGCCCGCTGGCTCGCCCTGGTGGAAACTCTGGTAGACGATGAGCGCTAAGGGCTACCGCCTGTCGGCCTCGACGGGCATTCACAAGGGTGACCGACCCTACCAGCAGGACCAGGTTGCCATTCTGAGCCACCCCCGCGCCAAAGGCTGTGTTTTGGTGGTGGTTGCAGATGGAATGGGCGGGCGCAGTGGCGGACGCAAGGCGTCGGATCAAGTGATCATGACCGCCAAACAGCTATTCGAGCGTTACGACCCACAAACCGATGACGCCGAGTTTGCCCTTCGCCAGATCGTCAACGAGGCTCATACCGTGATCCGGCTGACGGCCATTTCTGCCGAACAAGAGCCGCACAGCACATTGGCGGCGTACATCATTAACCCAGCGGGGGACTGCCACTGGGCTCACTCCGGGGACTCCCGGATTTATCACTTTCATGGCGAGCAATTGGTCAAGCGCACCATGGATCATTCCTACGTGCAAATGCTGGTTGACCGTGGTGAGCTGGCGGCCTCAGAGGCCAACGATCACCCGAAATCCAATATTTTGCTGGGTTGCTTGGGTGCAGATGAAGACCCCAAAATCAGTTGTCACTTCATGCCTGAACTCAAGGTTGGCGACACCTTGATTGCCTGCAGTGACGGCGTATGGCATTACTTTACAGATGCCGAACTCGGCAAGGTCTTGAGCATGCTCGCGCCCCGGGAGGCCAGCGAATTTCTCATCGAGAAAGCGCGCCAGAGAGCCCGCGGTGCCGGTGACAACTTATCCCTGGCCATCATCAAGATCGAAGCCAGGGAATCTGCCTGAGGATGCTGTAGGAGACGGCGTTTTCTACCGTCGTGAAGCGCAGAGACGCAGACGCTCCATTTGTACTTTCGATAGCCGCTGTGCCGGGTCCCGCGCGACGCCATCAGGTCAGATCGGTGGCAACCTCTCTTCGAGGCAGCGCCAGGTAAGCAGCAGAGCTCATCTCCTTGAGCCGAGAGGCGGTTCTGGCGAACTCATTGACCATCTGTCCTTCGGTATAGAGCTGGTCAGCCTCCACTTGGGCCGACATGATGAGTTTGACGCGCCGGTCATAAAAAACATCGATCAACCAGGTGAATCGCCTGGCCTCAGAGGCCATGCGTGGCGTCATCTGCGGCACGTCGCTCAGCAAGACCGTGTGAAACTGGCTGGCAATTTCCAAATAATCGTTCTGCGAGCGCGGGCCAGCGCACAGCGTTTTAAAGTCAAACCAGACCACGCCTCCAGAGCGATGCAGCGCCGCGATCTGCCTGGCCTCGATATGCAGAACCGGATCATCCTCCGAGGGCTCCCTCAGCCGCTCATAGGCCCGTCTCATTTCCACCTGTGCGGTCGCGTCCAGTGGCCAGTGGTACGTGGTGATTTGTGACAGGGCAAGGCTTCGGTAATCGGTACCATCGTCAACGTTCATGACGTCCATCTGCGCTTTAATCAGGGCAATCGCGGGCAAGAAACGCTCGCGCTGAAGCCCATTCGGATACAAATCATCCGGGTGGTAATTCGATGTCGCCGCAAAACCAACTCCGCGCTGAAAAAGCGCATCGAGCAAGCGATGCAAAATCATGGCATCGGTGATGTCTGAGACATGAAATTCATCGAAGCAGATCAATTTATGGCGTTGCGCAATACCGTCAGCCAAGCGATCCAGGGGATCGGCAACTCCTTTGAGCGAGGTCAGTTCACGATGTACTTCGCGCATGAATTCATGGAAATGCAGTCGCGTTTTTCGGTTGAGTGGAATCTCAGCAAAAAACAAATCCATCAGAAAACTTTTGCCACGCCCAACACCACCGTGCAGGTAAACACCCCGCGGCGTATCCGGATGATGAATTAGTTTTTTAAGTGCATTGCCTCGCTTTTGTTTGAACGCCGCCCACTCCTGTGCACGCGTATCGAGCAAGTCCACCGCCGCCAGTTGTGCCCGGTCCGCTCGGTAGCCCCGCAGCGTCAATTCGCGTTCGTAAGCTTTTTTGACGGACAACATGGCAGGGCGTTCAGTTCTGAAGAATCTGGCTGCTCAAGTGCAACAACATCAACGCAGGCACATGCCTGGCCTAGAAGTTCAAAGTACGCTTATCTACGCCGAGCGCAGCCTCTTTGACCGATTCACTCAGGGAGGGATGCGCGTGGCAGACTCGGGCGATGTCCTCGCTACTGGCGCGAAATGCCATGGCCACGACACACTCTGCAATCAATTCGCTGGCCATGGGTCCAACGATATGGACGCCCAAAATCTCGTCGGTTTTTGCGTCTGCCAGCATTTTGACCATGCCGGTCGTGTCCCCCAGCGCCCGGGCACGACCGTTCGCTAAAAACGGAAAGCTGCCAACCCGATAGGCAACCCCATCGGACTTGAGTTGTTGCTCGGTCTGGCCCACCCAGGCGATTTCAGGGCTGGTGTAAATGACCCAAGGAATGAGTCTGAAATCCACATGTCCATGCTGACCCGCGATTCGTTCAGCAACGGCAACCCCCTCCTCCTCAGCCTTGTGCGCCAGCATCGGCCCGCGCACCACATCGCCAACTGCCCATACACCCGCTAAATTGGTGCGGCAATCCGCATCCACTTTGATCGCACCCCGTTCATCCAGGGCAAGACCTATGGCCTGCGCACCAAGGCCATCCGTATTCGGGACGCGCCCAATGGAAACTACCAGCTTGTCGACTTCGAGTGTGCGGGCTTCGCCCTTGGCAGTCGCATAGGTCACGCTAACGCCTTTTTTAGACGACTCGACCGTATCGACGCGTACGCCCAACTCAATCTTCAAGCCTTGCTTGTCGAAGGCTTTACGCGCCTCGCGCGCGATCTGCTCATCAACAGCACCGAGAAAATTGGGTAAGGCTTCTAAAACTGTCACATCAGCGCCCAAACGTCGCCAGACCGACCCCATCTCCAGCCCAATCACGCCCGAACCAATCAGGCACAGGCTTTTGGGCACTTCTGTCAGAGCCAAAGCACCCTCATTAGACAAAACCTGTTGCTCATCAAACGCGACCTGAGGCAATGCGCGGGCGTTAGAACCCGTGGCAATCACGATATGTTTGCCAACGATGACGGAGGTCTCGGCCCCGTCGATCCGAATCTCATAGCCCTGATCAGTCGCCTTCACAAAAGACCCGCGTCCGTGGAAAAAGCTAACTTTGTTTTTCTTGAACAGGTACAGAATGCCGTCGTTGTTTTGTTTGACAACTTGGTCCTTGCGGCCAATCATCTTTGCGACATCAAGGCTCAGGCCACTAACGCCGATACCATGATCGGCAAAGTGCCGTTTGGCATGCTCGTAGTGCTCTGACGATTGCAATAAGGCCTTCGAAGGTATGCACCCCACGTTGGTACAGGTGCCGCCCGGGGCTGGTCCGCCATCGGCGCTTTTCCACGCGTCCACACACGCCACTTTGAGGCCCAGCTGCGCAGCACGAATGGCCGCCACATAGCCGCCTGGCCCAGCACCAATTACGACCACATCAAACGCTTGGTTCATCTTCAACTCCATGACTCAACTCCCAGTTCGTGCCTTATTGGGATTAGCGCCAAGCCAATCAGGCGCTCATCAATCCAACACCTGGCGGCTGGCGGGCGCACAGGCCTGCCAGCCGCCCCTGGGGATTTAAATATCAAACAGTAGCCGCGCCGGTTGTCTATCCAACGCTTGCTTCATGGCCACCAGGCCAAGCACAGCCTCGCGCCCGTCAATGATGCGGTGGTCATAGCTCAGCGCGAAATAGTTCATGGGACGAACCACCACCTGCCCGTTCTCCACCATGGCACGGTCTTTGGTTGCATGCACGCCCAGAATGGCACTCTGCGGCGGATTAATGATTGGCGTAGACATCATCGAGCCGAACGTGCCGCCGTTGCTGATCGAGAAAGTGCCACCTGTCATTTCCTCGATGCCCAGTTTTCCTTCGCGCGCCTTAACGCCAAATTCAGCAATCTTTTTCTCGATCTGGGCAAAACTCATCTGATCGGCGTTGCGCAGAATTGGAACCACCAGGCCTCTGGGCGAACCGACCGCAATGCCAATGTCAAAAAAGCCGTGGTAAACAATGTCGTTTCCGTCGACCGACGCGTTGAGCACGGGAAACTTCTTCAGCGCATGAACCGCAGCTTTGACGAAAAAGCTCATAAAGCCCAATTTGACCCCGTGCTCTTTCTCAAAAGCCTCTTGCATGCGCTTGCGCGTCTCCATGACCGGAGCCATGTTGATTTCATTGAAAGTGGTGAGGATGGCGTTGGTGCTTTGGGATTGAACCAGACGCTCGGCGACGCGCGCGCGCAAGCGACTCATGGGCACGCGCTCCTGAGGCCTGTCACCCAAATCGACTGACTTACTCGCTACCGGTGGCAAATAGGTGTGCGCAGGCATTGTTGGTATCGTTGGCATCGATGGGGCTGCGCGAGTCGGGCTGCTGGCTGTACTGGAGACGGCCACCAGCACATCGCCCTTGGTTACACGACCGTCCTTCCCGGTACCAGGCACTGAGCCTGTTGCGAGCTGATGATCTGCCATCAACTTTGCTGCTGCAGGCATGGCCACACCGGCCATCGCTGTGCTAAGTGGCCTAGGCGCAGGACTCTCGGGTGCGGCAGCTTTGACCTGCAGGGGGCTGGCCTGGGCGACACCCTCGGTGTCAACGCGGGCAATCACCTCGTCACTGGTCACTTGTTCGCCGTCAGACTTCAGGATTTGCGCGATCACGCCAGAGGTCGGCGCAGGAACCTCAAGAACAACCTTATCGGTCTCTATCTCGATCAGGATTTCGTCAGCCACGACAGCGTCGCCAGGCTTCTTCTTCCATGTCAACAACGTGCCCTCGGCGACCGACTCCGAGAGGACGGGAACTTTAACTTCAATGATTGCCATGCTGAAATTTCCAATTCGATTGATTGAACGCGCCGACTCGTGTCACCTCGGAATCGACCGCTTCGAAACCTTGGGATTACTTGGTCAGGATGAAGCCTTTGAGCTTGCCAAAGGCACCGTCTACCAGCGCTTTTTGCTGCACCTGATGCAGATGGGCATAACCCACAGCAGGCGAGGCTGAGGAGGCCCGCCCGGAATAAGCCCGTTTCTGCCCCTCTACCATGTTCTCGAAGATGTAGTGTTGAACGTAGAACCAAGCACCCTGGTTTTGGGGCTCGTCCTGCGTCCAAACCACTTCGGTGGCATTGGGGTATTTTCGCAACTCTGCCGCAAAAGCTTTGTGAGGGAAAGGGTAGAGCTGCTCGATGCGCAAAATCGCCACATCGTCATACTCCTTCTCTTCACGTTTTTTAGCTAAGTCGTAGTACACCTTGCCAGAGCAGACGACCACGCGGGTAACTTTTTCAGCCTTGAGCTGAGCCTGATCCGGAATCACTGTCTGGAACGTGCCCTTGGTGAACTCAACCAAGGGCGAGCTGGCATCCTTGTGGCGCAAGAGTGATTTTGGTGTGAAGATGATCAGCGGTTTGCGCAAATTGCGCACCATCTGACGACGCAGCACATGGAAGATTTGGCTTGCCGTGGTGGGTTGCACGATCTGCATGTTGGTGTCCGCGGCCAGCTGCATAAAACGCTCAATACGGGCAGAAGAATGCTCAGGCCCCTGACCCTCGTAGCCGTGCGGCAGCATCAACGTGATGCCGTTGACGCGACCCCATTTGACCTCACCGGAGGCGATGAACTGATCGATGACCACCTGCGCGCCATTGGCAAAATCACCAAACTGCGCCTCCCATATCACCAGGGTATTGGGATCGTTCGAGGCATAGCCGTATTCGAACGCGAGCACAGCCTCCTCAGAAAGCAGTGAATCGATCACCACAAACGGAGCCTGGTTCTCGGCTACGTTTTGAAGCGGCATATAGGTTCCAACATCCCATTTTTCGCGCGCCTGGTCGTGGATAACAGCATGACGGTGCGAGAACGTTCCGCGGCCACAGTCCTCCCCCGACAAACGCACCGGGTAGCCACTGGCCACCAGCGAGGCAAAGGCCATCTGCTCGCCCATGCCCCAGTCGACGTTGATCTCGCCGCGACCCATGGCGGCGCGGTCATCGAGCACTTTCTTGACCAGTTGGTGCGGGGTGATGTTGGCGGGGATGGTGGTGATGCGTTCGGCCAGGCGCTTCCACTCGGCCAGCGGGATCGCGGTGTCGCCCGCGTCGGTCCAACGCTTGCTGAGAAACGGGGTCCAGTCAACCGCGTATTTGTGCTTGAAATTGCTGAGGACCGGGTCAACCGTGTGACGCCCGGCGTCCATCGCCGAGCGGTAGGCTTTGACCATCTCGTCACCCAGGTTTTCGCCCATGCCTTGTGCGGCCAGCTTGTCAGCGTAGAGTTTGCGCGTGCCCGGGTGCGCGGCAATCTTCTTGTACATCAACGGCTGCGTCAGCGCCGGTGTGTCCTGCTCGTTATGGCCTAGTTTGCGAAAGCAGGTGATATCAACCACCACATCCTCATGGAACTCCATGCGGTATTCGACTGCCAGCTGCGTGGCCAGCACCACAGCCTCTGGGTCATCCCCGTTCACGTGCAAGACCGGCGCCTCAACCATCTTCACAATGTCAGATGCAAAAGCGCTCGAGCGCATGTCGCGCGGGTCTGATGTGGTAAATCCAATCTGGTTGTTGATGATGATGTGCAAGGTGCCGGCGGTGGTGTAGCCCCGGGTCTGTGCCAGGGCCAGCGTTTCCTGGTTGACACCCTGCCCGCCGAAGGCCGCATCGCCATGCACCAGCACCGGCATCACTTGCCGCCCCTCAGGGTCATGACGCCTGTCCATGCGCGCGCGCACCGAGCCCTCGACCACGGGGTTGACGATCTCCAGGTGAGACGGGTTAAACGCTAGCGTCAAATGCACGGGCCCCCCCGGCGAATTCACGTCTGAGCTAAAACCCTGGTGGTACTTCACGTCACCTGCAGGAAGATCTTCCGGTGCTGTGTGGTCAAACTCTGCGAACAAATCACCAGGGAGCTTGCCCAGCGTATTGACCAGCACATTCAACCGCCCACGGTGAGCCATGCCAATCACGATCTCCTGAACACCGCGCGCACCGGCCTGGACAATCAACTCATCCATGGCAGCGATAAAACTCTCGCCACCCTCCAAGGAAAAACGCTTCTGCCCCACATATTTGGTGTGCAAAAAGCGCTCAAGACCCTCCGCCGCCGTCAGCCGCTCAAGAATGTGGCGTTTCTTGTCAGCATCAAAGCTCGGGCGGCTTCGGATCGACTCGAGCTTTTGCTGCCACCAGCGCTTTTGCGTCTGATCGGTGATGTACATGTACTCCGCACCAATCGAGCCGCAGTAGGTCTCCCGCAACGCATTGAGCAGCTCGCGCAGGGACATCGACTCCTTGCCGAAATACGTGTTGCTGGTGTTGAATACCACCTCCAGGTCAGAGTCGGTAAAGCCATAGAACGACAACTCCAGCTCCGGGATGTCGTCACGTGT
>JAURGS010000055.1 GCA_030833685.1 Rhodoferax sp.
CGAGAACAACACAGAGACCACCCGTTTGAAAGAAGGTAATCCATGAAACAGATCACTGCCATCATCAAGCCGTTCAAACTTGAAGAAGTGCGCGAAGCTTTGGCTGACTGCGGCGTCAATGGCCTGACCGTAATTGAGGTGAAAGGCTTTGGTCGACAGAAGGGGCATACCGAGCTGTACCGGGGGGCTGAATACGTGGTTGACTTCCTGCCCAAGGTCAAGATCGAGGTGGTGGTCAAGGACGAGGACCTGGACCGCTGCGTCGATGCCATTGTCAAGGCTGCACACACGGGCAAGATTGGTGACGGCAAGATTTTTGTCACGCCGGTGGAGAGCGTGATTCGAATTCGTACCGGAGAGCTCGACGAGTCCGCGGTCTAAGCAGCAGGCTTTTTCGGGGCTCGGCTATCGATCAGTTGCGTGCCGGCTAGTGCGTCGTGCCAGAACTGACCCCGTGGGTGCAACAAACTGAGAATGGCCCAGCACACAATCCAGCCGCTGGTGACCACCAAGGCTTGCGCGCCCGACCAGGATCCCCACCACGCCGCGCCCAACGGCGGCAAAAACCAGACCCAGCACAGAACATAGCGAACAAGAGCGCGCACCTGGGACAGGTTTGCCCCGCGACTGTTGACGACACGAATGCGCCAAGTTTTCATGGCCAAAGTCTGCCCTTTAGACCAAAGCCAGACGAAGTAAATACCGAAAATAACAAAAAGAAAAGCCTGCAGCTCATGCCGGTTTTGCAGACCATGACGCGTCTGCGTCAGTGCGCTAAACAGGTAGCCTGAGACAAAAACGACGCCAAACAGCAACATGCCTTCGTAGGCCCAGCAGGCCATGCGCCGCAATAACGAGGGCGCCTGCAAGCCATCGACAAGGGGCTTTTTTTCCCGGTTGGTCATAGCGCAGATTGTCGGGCAAGGCTGGGATAGACCAAGCGTGCCGAGTGCCTGCGCTAACCATCGACCCCCACAATTTCCCAAAAAATTATGCGCAATGATTTTTAAGTCTTTGTTGCAGTGCGATAATCCGCTTCTGCAATTTGAAAGGCAAACGGGTCCTGGCCCGGCGTGTGTATCGCAACGCCCATGGTCATGGCCTCAAGTCTCGACATGGCACCACAAGTGCTGATGAAGAGGCACCCAAGTTATTTCGTCAGAGAAATTCACAAAGGTTCATCATGGAAATTTCCAAAACTGAAACGGGCATGGCTGCCAAGGCAGCGCAATCTGCGCAGGATGCGGCAGAGGCGTCGAGCGATCACCAATTAGACACGGAACTGCGTGGCGCAGAGATCCTGGTCAAGGCGCTTGAAGCTGAAAACGTCAAATACATTTGGGGCTACCCAGGCGGCGCGGTCTTGCACATCTACGACGCCGTATTTAAGCAAGAATCCATTCAACACGTGTTGGTGCGCCACGAGCAGGCGGCAGTCCATGCTGCAGATGGCTACGCCCGAGCCACTGGGGATGTTGGTGTGGCGCTGGTCACGTCGGGCCCTGGTTTGACCAATGCGGTCACGGGCATAGCAACGGCCTATATGGACAGCATTCCGATGGTCATCATTTCCGGACAGGTGCCCACCCATGCCATCGGGCTGGATGCTTTCCAGGAATGCGATACGGTGGGTATCACCCGGCCTATCGTCAAACACAATTTTTTGGTCAAGGATGCGCGTGATGTCGCCGAGACCATGAAGAAGGCGTTTCACATCGCACGTACCGGCCGGCCTGGTCCGGTGGTGGTGGACATCCCGAAGGATGTCTCCTTTAAAAAAGTGCCTTACCAAGGGTATCCGACAAGCGTGCAAATGCGCTCGTACAACCCCGTTCGCAAAGGGCATGGCGGGCAGATACGCAAGGCCTTGCAGTTATTGATGGCGGCTAAGCGCCCCTTTATTTACACCGGTGGCGGCGTTCTCCTGAGCAATGCCTCAGCGCAACTACGTGAATTGGTCGACATGCTGGGTTACCCCTGCACCAACACCTTGATGGGATTGGGTGCCTACCCGGCCAGCGATCGCAAGTTCTTGGGCATGTTGGGTATGCACGGAACACTGGAGGCCAACAGTGCGATGCAGAACTGTGACGTGTTGTTGGCAGTAGGGGCACGTTTTGACGATCGCGTGATCGGTAACCCCAAACACTTTGCGCAGAATGAGCGCAAGATCATCCATGTTGACATTGATCCGTCGAGCATCTCCAAGCGCGTGCGGGTCGACATCCCCATCGTTGGTGATGTGAAGGACGTTCTGAGCGAGATGATCGCGATGATCAAAGAAGGCGCGATGCGACCAGACACGCAAGCTTTGCAGTCCTGGTGGGAGTCGATCGAAGGTTGGCGAAAGCGTGACTGCCTGAAGTACAAGCCTGGCTCTGGCGAGATCATCAAGCCTCAACATGTCGTTCAGACGCTTTGGAACATGACCAAGGATGACGACGTTTACATCACGTCTGACGTTGGTCAGCATCAGATGTGGGCGGCACAGTACTACGGTTTTGACCAGCCACGCCGCTGGATCAACTCGGGGGGGCTGGGCACTATGGGTGTCGGTATCCCTTACGCCATGGGTATTAAGCTTGCGAAACCGGAAAGCGAAGTCTTTTGTATCTCGGGCGAAGGCTCGGTACAAATGAACATTCAGGAACTCTCCACCTGCTTGCAGTACAACACACCCATCAAGATCCTGAGCTTAAATAACCGGTATCTGGGTATGGTGCGGCAGTGGCAAGAACTCGAATACGAGGGCCGCTACAGCCACAGTTATATGGACGCGCTACCAGACTTCGTGAAGTTGGCTGAGTCCTATGGGCATGTTGGCATGCTGATCCAACGCTCCGAGGACGTTGAGCCTGCGCTGCGCGAGGCACGCAAGCTCAAAGACCGAACCGTTTTCATGGATTTTCGAACGGACCCCACGGAGAACGTGTTCCCGATGGTTCAGGCCGGCAAGGGCATCACGGAGATGCTGCTGGGCACTGAAGACCTTTAAAACAAACCAAGACGAATCTATTGCGTGCCAAGCTTGCAGGTTACCGCCTGCGGGGGAGGGCAGCGAAAAGAGGAATCATTCAACATGAAACACATTATTGCGGTACTGCTGGAAAACGAGCCTGGCGCGCTTTCGCGCGTGGTTGGATTGTTTTCTGCGCGTGGTTACAACATCGAGTCACTTACCGTGGCACCCACGGAAGACGCCAGCCTCTCTAGGATGACAATCCAAACCACGGGCTCCGACGACGTGATTGAGCAAATCACCAAGCATCTCAACCGACTGATTGAAGTTGTCAAGGTTGTGGACCTGACGGAGGGCGCTTACACCGAACGCGAGCTGATGATGGTGAAGGTTCGTGCAGTGGGCAAAGAGCGCGAAGAGATGAAGCGCATGGCTGATATTTTTCGCGGCCGAATTATTGATGTGACCGACAAAAGCTACACGATTGAATTGACTGGCGACCAGGCGAAAAATGATGCCTTCCTGGGCGCACTTGAGCGCGGTGCGATATTGGAGACAGTACGAACGGGTGCCAGCGGTATTGGCCGCGGCGAGCGGATTTTGCGAGTTTGATTTCTAAACGGAGATTTGAAATGAAAGTTTTTTACGACAAAGATTGTGATTTGAGCCTGATCAAGGGCAAAACGGTGGCCATTATTGGTTACGGCAGCCAGGGTCACGCGCATGCGCAGAACTTGAACGACAGCGGCGTCAAGGTGGTTGTGGGTTTGCGAAAGGGCGGCGCCTCATGGGACAAGGTAGGCAAAGCGGGACTCACGGTGATGGAAGTCAATGACGCAGTCAAGTCCGCTGATGTGGTCATGATCTTGTTGCCTGATGAGCAGATTGCGCAGGTCTACAGTGAAAACGTGGCGCCAAATATTCGCAAAGGAGCGTCTTTGGCGTTTGCGCACGGCTTTAACGTCCACTACAACCAGGTCGTGCCGCGCGCCGATTTGGATGTCTGGATGGTTGCCCCCAAGGCACCCGGTCACACCGTGCGCAACACGTACACCCAGGGTGGAGGGGTTCCACACCTGGTTGCTGTCCATCAGGACAAGAGCGGTAAGGCGCGGGATTTGGCCCTGTCTTACGCCATGGCCAATGGTGGCGGCAAAGCAGGCATCATCGAGACCAATTTCAAAGAAGAGACTGAGACCGATTTGTTCGGTGAGCAAACTGTTTTGTGTGGCGGCGCCGTCGAGCTCATCAAGATGGGTTATGAGACCTTGGTTGAGGCCGGCTACGCGCCAGAGATGGCCTACTTCGAGTGTCTGCACGAACTTAAACTCATCGTGGACCTGATTTATGAAGGCGGCATCGCCAACATGAATTATTCGATCTCTAACAATGCTGAGTTTGGCGAGTATGTAACTGGTCCTGAAGTCATCAACGCCGAGAGCCGCAAAGCGATGCAAAACGCGCTCAAGCGCATTCAGAATGGTGACTACGCCAAGATGTTCATTCTGGAGGGGCGCACCAATTATCCGAGCATGACCGCGCGTCGACGCAATATGGCCGAGCACAGCATTGAGGTGGTCGGCGCCCAGCTTCGTGCCATGATGCCCTGGATCGCCAAGAATAAGCTGGTCGATCAAACGCGCAACTGATTGGACTTGCCAGTAATCTGGAAGCGCTGAGAACAAAAGGCCACTTCGGTGGCCTTTTGTTATGATGAATTCGCCCGCTTACCGGGCACAAACACATGGTTAATCAAGACTCATCCAATTCCCAGACCGCTGAGGTTGATCCGCCTCGCAAAGCGCCGCGCAAAGGCGTGTACATCCTGCCCAATCTTTTTACGCTTGCGGCCTTGTTTTTTGGGTTTTATGCGGTGGTCATGGCGATCAACCATCGCTTTGATTTGTCTGCATTGGGCGTGTTCGCTGCAATGGTTCTAGATAGTCTGGATGGTCGAGTGGCCCGAATGACGCGGACCCAAAGCGCTTTTGGCGAGCAAATGGACTCGTTGTCGGACATGGTGTCTTTTGGTGCTGCCCCAGCCTTGATCTCCTACGTCTGGTCTCTCCAAGAATTGGGGCGTTGGGGCTGGATTGCTGCTTTTGTTTACTGTGCCTGTGCAGCCCTCCGATTAGCCCGCTTCAATGTCAACACAGGCGTGGTCGATAAGCGTTATTTCCAGGGTCTGCCGTCACCAGCGGCGGCTGCCATCCTGATCGGATTTATTTGGGTGATGAACGATCAGGGTTGGACCGGCGACAGCCTGCGTTGGCAGACGTTTGCGCTGGCTCTTTTCGCGGGCTTGAGTATGGTGACCAATGTGCCGTTCTACAGCTTCAAAGAAATTCATTTCAAGCGAAGCGTTCCCTTCATTGTGATTGTGATGATTGCGATCGCCATTGCGGTGATCAATATTGACCCGCCTATCGTTTTGTTCAGCCTGTTCTTGGCTTATGGCCTTAGCGGCTACGTGGTCTATATTTATCGGCGGATGAAAGGTATTCCGACCAGCGTGATCAGCACCTCCAAGGACGCGCCCGAAGAACGCGGATTGCACCGTTGAGGTTCGAGGCGTTGGTTTTTCGAAACGCTGCCTAAGGTCGGGCAGGTTTGTCGGCGGACTCTGTGCTACATTACCAACGTATGAAAACAGTGTTGCTATCGCTACGACTAACGTCCTACGGGCGACGTTGTTAGCGTCTTGGCGCATCAATCTTCGAAGCCCGTTTGCCAGTGCAGCGGGCTTTTTTGTTGGTAAGTCCCAATCGAGCACCGGCAACGATTGAATAAGGAGTGAGGGAAATGACTGACAAATTAGTGATTTTTGATACGACGTTGCGTGATGGCGAGCAGTCGCCTGGCGCGTCAATGACGCGTGATGAAAAACTGCGCATTGCGCGCCAGCTCGAACGCCTGAAAGTGGATGTGATTGAGGCGGGCTTTGCCGCCAGCTCGAACGGGGATTTTGAGTGCATCAAGGCGATCTCGGAGGCTATCAAGGACTCGACGGTCTGCTCTTTGGCGCGCGCCAGCGATAAAGATATTTCTCGTGCTGCCGAGGCGCTCAAGCCAGCCAACTCTGGGCGCCTGCACCTTTTTTTGGCGACGAGCCCGCTGCACATGGAAAAGAAGTTGCGCATGACGCCCGAGCAGGTGCTGGAGCAGTCCAGGCTGGCCGTGCGCTTTGCCCGCAACCTGATGGCCGATGTCGAGTTCAGTGCCGAAGACGCCTACCGCTCTGATCCCGATTTTTTATGCCGGGTCTTTGAGGCGGTGATCGCCGAAGGCGCCAGCACCGTGAACGTTCCTGACACAGTCGGCTACGCCGTGCCGGAACTTTACGGACATTTCATCAAGGACTTGCGCGAGCGCATTCCCAACAGCGATAAAGCGATCTGGTCGGTGCACTGCCATAACGATCTCGGCATGGCGGTGGCCAATTCACTCGCAGGTGTGAAGATTGGCGGCGCTCGCCAAGTGGAGTGCACCATCAACGGCTTGGGTGAGCGGGCAGGCAATTGCTCGCTGGAAGAGGTCGTCATGGCGGTGAAAACGCGGCGCGATTATTTTGATCTGGAGCTCACTATTGACACCCAGCAAATCGTCTCTACCAGCCGCCTGGTGAGCCAGACGACAGGCTTCATCGTTCAACCTAACAAGGCTGTGGTTGGTGCCAACGCGTTTGCCCATGCGTCTGGCATTCACCAGGACGGCGTGCTTAAAGCCCGTGACACCTACGAGATCATGCGTGCCGAAGACCTAGGTTGGAGCAACAACAAAATCGTTCTTGGCAAACTCAGTGGGCGCAATGCATTCAAGCAACGCTTGCTGGACCTTGGCGTCATGCCTGAGAGCGAGTCTGAGGTGAATAACGCGTTTATGAAATTCAAGGATCTGGCTGATCGCAAGAGCGAGATTTTTGATGAAGATATCCTTGCCTTGGTCAGCGAAGAGAGTGTTGCCCAAAGCCACGAGAAATATGTTTTTGTTTCTCTGGCGCAGCACAGTGAAACCGGTGAGGTACCGCAGGCGACTGTGGTGATGACCATTGGCGGTCAGGAAGTCAGCGGCAGTTCCAGTGGTAACGGGCCGGTTGATGCCTCCCTCAAGGCCATTGAGTCCAACGTGAACAGCGGTGCGGAAATGGTTTTGTATTCGGTCAATGCCATTAGCGGGTCCACGGAAAGCCAGGGTGAGGTCACTGTTCGTCTCCAGAACAAGGGGCGCATCGTGAATGGTGTTGGCGCCGATCCGGACATCGTGGTGGCGTCGGCCAAAGCCTACCTGAGCGCACTCAATAAGCTTGAGAGCCAGGCCGACCGCGTCGCAGCTCAAGTCTGATCTGTTGCGTATTTGAAGAAACTCTCGCAAGTGCTTGTCACTGCGAGAGTTTTGTGTTTAAACTCCAGCCTTCCTTAGGAGTGGGATAAACGCCAATGCCAAATTTATCAGGACCGGCGGTGAGCAGAAAGTCTCGATCGGCTAGCTTGTGCTTGTTGGCCTCTGTTGTTTTCTGTCTGACCTCGCTCGCGCCATCGTACGCCGCACCCTCAAGTGTGATGGTGGCTCAGGCCCAGCCCAAGAAGGTGACATCCAAGCGGCGCGTTGCCAAAGCCAGCACCGTGCAGAGGTACAGGGCAAAAGTGACTCAGCCAAGCCCCGCGGTGCCTGTGAAAGCGTCCTTCGCGCAAATCGCGGGCCTGGACCGTACTGATGATCCCTTGAACCTCAAGTCAAGCGTCGCACTGGTTGTCGACCAGGAAACCAATGAAGTACTTTTGAGGAAGAACGCCGAGGCGGTGTTGCCGATTGCGTCGCTGACCAAATTGATGACGGGCCTGATCATCAGCGAAGCGAATTTGCCAATGGACGAGATGATTACCGTCACCAAGGACGATATTGACACCGAGAAAGGGAGTCGATCACGTCTGCAGGTTGGCGCCAAGTTGAGCCGTGGTGAGCTTTTGCACTTGGCCCTGATGTCCAGTGAGAATCGGGCTGCGCATGCGCTGGGTCGAACCTATCCCGGTGGCTTGGACGCCTTTGTAGCTTTGATGAACACCAAGGCGCAGGACATGGGCATGGAGCACACCCACTTCGTCGAGCCCACTGGCCTGTCCAGTAAGAATCAGTCCAGTGCCCAAGACCTTGTAAGACTCGTCGATTTGGCGTCGAGTCAACCTTTGCTGCGTGAACTGTCGACATCTCCCCAACATCAGGTGGCTGTTGGCAAACAAAAGCTCCAGTACAACAACACGAACCGCTTGGTTAAAAGCGACCGGTGGGATATTGGCCTGCAAAAGACCGGGTATATCTCTGAGGCGGGTCAGTGTTTGGTCATGCAGACCAAAGTTGCTGGTCGTCAGATCATCATGGTGTTCTTGGATTCTGTGGGCAAGCTCAGCCGACTGGGGGACGCCGAGCGTGTACGTCGCTGGGTTGAAGCGGGTAACAGTCCGATTGGTACCGGCACTTCCCTGTCTGCTTTGCGCGGAAGCTAAAGCGCCGGTCTGTTGGCGCTTTTATAGACCGCGGGTTTCGGGCAAGCGGTAGCCTAGGCGACTTGAAATCTCTTGAGCGGTGGTTTTGAGTTGTGCAAGCCAGCGCTCATCGAGGCGACCAGCCGGTGCCGAGATCGACAAGCCCGCAATCAGTTTGCCCTGGTCGTCCAAAATGCCGGCGGCCATACAACGCACATCCAGCTCCAGCTCTTCATTGTCGGTGGCATAGCCGTCACGGCGAACTTTTGTTAACTCGCGCTCGAGTGCTGGCAACTGGGTCAGGCTGTTGCGGGTGTGCCCCGTCAGCCCCGTGCGCATGGCGTAGGCTTTGACTTTTGGTGTTTCATCGGCGGCCAAGAACAGCTTGCCGACCGAGGTCAGGTGCAAAGGGGCGTGACCACCGATGGCGCGAATCACCTGCATGCCTGAGCGCTCGCTATAAGCCCTTTCGACATAGACGATTTCATCGCCTTGGCGCAGGCTTAAATTCACGGGTTGCTGGATTTGGTGATGGAGCTTGCGCATTGGCTCGAGCGCTGCCTCGCGAACGCTCAGGCGGTTTTTCACCAGATTGCCGAGTTCAAGCAACTTCAGACCCAAGCGGTAGCTGCCCGACTGCGGTCGGTCGACAAAGCGGCCGATGGCCAAGTCATTCAGGATTCGGCGCGCCGTAGACGGATGCAGGCCAGTCTTTTCGCTGATTTCCTTGAGCGAAATCCCACCTTCGCGAGACGACAAGACGTCAAACAAGGCGAACATCCGTTCGATCACCTGAATCGTGGGAGCATGGTTAGGGACTTGGCGTGGGGGCTTCATGGCGGCGGCGCTGGAGACGCCGCCCATTTTACGATGTGAAAGTCAGGCCTTCGGCCCCAGGGGTTTTCGCGGACCGTCAGTAACAAATTGAGCGCGGCGCGCTCATGGGCTGCCAACGCCCTTGATGCAGCACTTCGGCAGGCTTGAATCGTGCCTTGTAGGCCATCTTGGGTGCCTGCTCAATCCAGTAGCCCAGGTACAGATGACCCAGCTCCAATGACCTGGCGTGGTTGATTTGCCAGAGTACGTTGTAAGTCCCCAGGTTGTTCTCTGGTCCTGGTTCGTAAAAGGTATAAACCGCGGATAGGCCGTCCTCTAACTGGTCAATGATGGAGACCATTTTCAAAGTCCCCGGTTCCCCGCTGGCCTTGGGCTGTCTGAACTCGACCATCATGGTGTCCACGTTGGACTTGACCAGAAATTCCACATATTGAGTCGCGTCATCGTGGTCCATACCGCCGCCTGCGTGTTTGGCTGCCTGGTAACGACTGTAGAGGGCGTAATGCTCTGCAGAGAAAAAGGGTTTACTGACCTTGACTGCGAGGCCCTGGTGTTGCCTCCACGCCCGTTTCTGGCTGCGATTTGGAACGAAGGACTGCACCAACAATCGGATCGACTGACACGCTTGACAGCGGTCGCATTGCGGGCGGTAGATGAAAGAGCCGCTTCGGCGAAAGCCCTCTTTGATCAGCGCGGTGTAAGCGGCGCCACGAATAGCACCAACAGGCGCTGCGACTTGTGAGCGAGCGACATGTCCAAAAAGGTAGCTGCAGTCGTAGGGCGCCGTAGCGTAATACTGCAGCGTCTCCGGAATCATGGCTTTCTGAAGAGTCACGTGATGCCAGGCGCTTTAGTTGGTGATGTCGGCCCAGTATAGGGGGAGAAAGTCCCAGTCCAGCGCTTCGCGCTCACGCTCAGCGTGAACGATCTGAAGAAAATCTGAGCGCGGGATCGGATGCGCACCGAAGGCGGCCAGGTGATTGGTCTCTTGCTGGCAGTCTATTTGCACCACGCCCTGCGCGCGGCACAGCGCCACCAAAGCCGACAGGGCAATTTTTGAGGCGTCGGTTTGGCGATGGAACATGGATTCACCAAAAACCGCTTTGCCAATGGCAACACAGTACAAGCCACCTACCAGCTGCTCTTCGATCCAGATTTCAACGCTGTGCGCCAATCCCTGTACGTGCAGCTCACAGTAGGTTTCAATCATGTCCGGCACGATCCAGGTGCCATCTTGACCAGGCCTCGGGCTGCACGCGCAGGCCCGTATGACGTCTTTGAACGCACTGTCAACGCGAATTTGACAGCGTGCATCCTTGGCAAACCGTCGAATCGTTTTTCGCAAGGAGTTGCTGATCTTGAAATCATTGGGCTTGAGCACCATGCGTGGGTCAGGGCACCACCAGAGCACCGGCTGTCCAGCGCTAAACCAGGGGAAGATGCCTTGGCGGTAGGCCTTTTGAACCTGATGGGCGCTCAAGGTGCGCCCCGCGCACACCAGGCCTGGAGCAGGGCTGGTTGCTGCCCAGGCCTGTTGTGGCGAGGGGAATTCCTGGTCGTCATCGATCCAGATAAGCGGGGGCTGTTGCGCTTGCATCGTAAGCCTGAACATACCACTTTGAGTGGCCGAAGCAGCCCTGTTCACCACGATTAAAAGCGGTATTTGTGATGAGTCGACCGATTACAATCTCTCGGTCGGGGCGTAGCGCAGCCTGGTAGCGCATCTGGTTTGGGACCAGAGGGTCGAAGGTTCGAATCCTTTCGCCCCGACCATGAACTTGTCGTGATCTCTGCCCGTAGCTCAGTTGGATAGAGCAACAGCCTTCTAAGCTGTGGGTCGGGGGTTCGATCCCCTCCGGGCAGGCCAGTTCAACCCCCTGCGCTCGGTCACCAAGACATCACTTAAGCTGCGCTGGATCCGAAGGCGCCGCTTGCATTGAACGAATGGTAAGCCGCGTCGATGCCAGCGCCTCGAGTGAATGAGAAGCCTTGTGCTGCGAGCACAACCTCCAGAGCGCCGATCGTTTGCAACACGCAGTCTGGGCGGGCGTTGTAGCCCATAGCCCCAATGCGCCAGACCTTGCCATGTAAAGGCCCAAAACTGGTGCCAATCTCAATATTGAAATGGTTGAGCAGGGCACCACGGACCCGATCGCCATCAACACCGGGTGGTATGACAACGCCAGTCACATTGGGCATCTTGTTTGCTCGGCTGATATGTCCGGCATCCGTTAGCTCAGAGTGAATATCAATTTCACCCCGCTCAAACGCTAGCATCAAGCTGGAGGTATCTTTGAACTCGCGAATGATGATGCGGTTA
>JAURGS010000056.1 GCA_030833685.1 Rhodoferax sp.
CTGAAAGCGTTGCATGATGGTCCTTTCCGGGTCGGGGTTGCCGGGAGTTGGAATACCTCACGCCGACAACATGTAAATATATTGTCGTAATAATAGCAAGCGACATCTAGCGTCGCAAGTGCTCTTGCATGAGTTCAATCCCTTGGAAACATGACGCACCGCGCCCTAAGAAGAAAAACGCGGCGTCCGGCAGCATGCAAACTATGCAAATATGCTGCTTAAATAGCCGTTGGGCGGAACAAGGCGCCTGACGCCTCAGTCATGTTTAGCTGATGCGTGCTGCGTTTGATGGGCTGCACCCGCTAGCCACGGCAAACGCGTCTGCAAAGTCGTCGGAGTGCCGCGCTTAGAGCTGCGCACGCGCACTGAACGGTTCGTAAATTCGAACCCTGAGGCAGAAAAACGAAAAGGCCACCCGACGGATGGCCCTTTTTTGTTTTTTGGTGGTGGAGTATAGCAGACTAGCAAACACTCATCCCGCAGGAGTGAGGCGTACCGTCCTGAAATTGCCCCTCAATGAGGAATACGGGGGGCATCCAAGGACCTGCTCTAACCACCTCACTGGTTAGGGAATTTCCGTCCCAGTGCGTGTGTCGATTGCTTGCTCCAACTTAGTGGCGCTTGCGTAGATCTGATTCTATCCCCGTCTAGCGTTTCTTACCGCCGCCAATGGTCCCGCCCGAAAAGGTGGCTGTGTGGTGCTGGTCGCGGACATCTCGAACTCGCTCGGTCGCCGAAACCATGTTGACCGAACGCGTGACCCGCCTCAGATCCACTGTTGAAGGATCAGAACTTAATTTCTGCTCCAAGGCCTTTTTGAAGTCAGAAACTCAAGAGTCGGAGGTGATAGCTGCAGTGGAAGGAGAAAACCGTGCCGTCAGCTCGTGTCCGTCCCCTGGGTAGTGCAGTCGAACAGATGTGACAGGCAGGTTTCCTATCCAGGTACGTCGCTGAACCAACAGACAGGGGGTTTGGGGTTCGATCTTCAACAAAAGCGCCACTTCCTCTGGTGCACCTTCTGCCCTGATCCGGTGCTCTGCTGATGTCCAGGGAACATGGTGAACCAACCACGGACCTGGCGACTCTTTAGAAAAATCCTGTTCTGCAGCAGCAGGTACGGCCTGCAGGTTGATCAAGCGTTCCTCGCGGCAGAAAGGTTGATGCCACCACCATGCTGCGGTTTCGCCGCCTGCTCAACGAGCAAAAGTTGGGCGAGGCCCTGTTCGCACGCGTGGGCAAGGAATTGCAAGCGCGCGGCATCAAGGTCAACACCGGCACCATCGTGGACGCCACCATCATCGGCGCACCCAGCTCCACAAAGAACGCGGACAAGGCCAGAGACCCTGAAATGCACCAGACCCGCAAGGGCCAGCAGTGGTACTTTGGCATGAAACTGCACATTGGTGTGGACAGTCAAACCGGACTGTCCCACAGCGCAGTGGTCACGGCGGCCAACGTGCATGACAAACATCCACTACCTGATTTGCTCCACGGCAACGAACAGCGGGTCTATGGCGACTCGGCCTATGCCAGCCAGAAAGCGCTGATAGCCAGCAAGGCACCCAGGGCCAAGGACTTTACCAATCAGCGTACGCGCCGCGCAGGCGAGGTCGATGAAGTGCAGCGGGCCAAGAACCGCAACAAGTCGCGGGTGCGTGCTCGGGTTGAGCATGTCTTTGCGGTGGTCAAGCGGCTGTGGGGATTCACCAAGGTGCGCTATCGCGGACTACAGAAGAACGCCACACGCGCATTCACCGCCTTGGCGCTGGCCAACATCTACCTGTGCCGGGGGCATCTGCAGGGACAGTTGCGCCCGTAAGGGCCAAAAGCGGGGCCTCAAGGCCACGCGAACGGCCCAAATGGCCGGTGCGGGGGATCGCCCGGCCCGAAAAACCGCGCAATTTAGTGCAGCACGGTAAATTTGGATGCCTTGTTCAGCGTAGCCTTAGATTCGCATGGATCCAGAAGGATTTTCGACCGCACAAACGACAAAAAGCCCGACCTGTCCTAAGACAAGCCGGGCTTCATTTTCAGGGTTCTATCGCTGATTGCTCTCGGTACCACCGCTGTACCTCCATCAGCATCAGGGTGGTCTGCGCAGCATCCTTGCTCAGCTGTTCGCAGCTTACCTCTCCGGCATCTCCTTTGGGAGTAGGTAGAGAGTCGGTGCGGGCTGGAGGAGTTCCGGCGGTAGCTTCGGAAAAGGCGGACAAATCCCCGCCACCGGCTGTGGTGATGTTGCACACCCCGCCAGTGCGACTGTCAGGCTGGCGATCAGCCAGCAGCTTTGACCTTTTTGCGTATTCATTCGAAATCTCCTGCGTGATTTGAGCTTGAGTCTGCCGCACATCGGCAACGCGTTGTTCCTGCCTTGCCTGGGTCAGCGCGATCTTTTGCTTTTCGGCATCCCATTCCTTCTGGATACGAGATGCGCCAATTTGCATGCCGAACAGCAGCGAAATGGGCAAAATTAGTGCCCCCAAAACGTGCGACCAGTTGGCCAGCATGAAGCGGCTAAGCCAGCTCATGGAGCTTCTCCGTCCAAGGCCAGCAGGTTGTGCTGTTTGATCAGACCAATGACCTTGTCCGAATAAGCGGGGTCAGTCGCATAACCCGCCTGCGATAGCGCCTTGGCAAAAGCCTGCGCAGTGGTGCAAGCAAAGCAAGCTTTGTAGCGGGGGTTACGCCTCAGAAACGCGGCGTGGTCATCAATGCTGGCTTGCCAGCTTTCGTATTTGCGCCACTTGGCAGGGACAACCAACCATTGCCCTTTGATGAATTCCTTGGTTGGGAGAGTCAAGGTCTCCCCCCTCCAACGGCTGTCAGCCTTGATACCAAAAAGGTTGTTGCCATTCCTGGCCAAACCAGACTCCCCCCAAGCGGACTCGAGAGCAGCTTGTGCGATTGTGATACTGGCAGGAACACCAGAGGTTTTGGCTGACGATACGGCGGCAGTGGTGAGTCGCATGATGAATTCACTGGGATTCACATCAGCTCCTTCACGTCTTTAGCCACTTGGTCAATTGAGTCGTCACGGCGGTTGTCGATGAAGGCAAAAGTCCAGCGAACCATGGCCCAACCTGGTAGGCCACATGCAAAGATCAATCCACCCAGGGCGCACAGTCCCATGGTTGAGAAGGCCCAATGGTGTAACCCAAAGTGTTCGACGGTGATGGCGCCGCCGCCAATGCTGGACACCACGGTGCTGATCAGGCCTACGGCCCATTCCCGTTTGTTTCGAGGTGGTGTCATG
Source organism: Rhodoferax sp. (assembly GCA_030833685.1). Classification (GTDB taxonomy): domain Bacteria; phylum Pseudomonadota; class Gammaproteobacteria; order Burkholderiales; family Burkholderiaceae_C; genus Rhodoferax. The sequence goes on from JAURGS010000056.1 coordinate 3,254, forward strand.
AGCATGACTACTACGGCGGCCAGGGTGGCCCCGCTGGCTACTGCCGCTGCGGTGCCTCCCAAGGCCTTATAAGCGACGGCCGCACTTGCCACACCAGAGCTTGTCGGTTCGGGCATACGAGTCTCCAAAGTAAAAAACCCGCATGACCAAAGCCAGGCGGGTATATGTTGAAATGGATAGTGAAATGAGAGCCGGACTCAAGTCATCACAGATTGGTCTTGGATCAAGATTGGAATCACACGCTTGGTGGCCACTTCAGGAACACCACAGACTTCCCCGAAGATGTCCTTGCGATCCTCACGAAAGCCACCCTCGATGTAGTACGGAATGCAGCCAGTCAGGTACTCGATTGCTGCTGCCAGAAATGGCACGTTGTCCGAATAGGCTGCGTCACAGCCCGCATCCCAAAGCGGACCTTCCAGAAACATGCATGAGCCCTTGCACAGCTGCAGCACAGGGCAGCTCGAACAGTCCTTGCGCTTGCTCCAGTGAGTGGCAGTTCGCATCTTTACGGCTTGCAGGTTAGACACATGACCTATGCCGTGCAACTGGCCGTTGGGCGCAATTGAAGCGGCGCTCACGTTCTGGCATGTCAGGAGATTGCCGTGCAGGTCAACAGCGATGCTGTCGGCCTTATCCATGCCGCACTTCTGACCAAGCGCTGAAGCAGGCCTCGCAGTGCGAATGGACTGCACGAAGTCCATGATCTTTTGGTGCCCAATTTTGAAGCTCGCCACTTTACCCAAGCGCAACTCCTTGTAGGACATAGCACGAAAGCGTATGTGATCTGCATCCGACTGTAAAGTTGAAGCCAGACCACCACTGTCGTACGGGTCAATAAATGAACCCTCACCAATTCGGACATCTTGGCCAAAGTGATCTTTAAGCCATTCCTGGATGTCTGCACGACTGCGATTGTTTTCGTGCAACATTGCGTTGATACTGATGCGCCCCTGCGGATGCAAGCGAGCATATAGATCCATGATGGCTGTATGTTTCTCGGGATCTTTCAGCGGATCGGGGCCACGGGTGGACTGCCCAGGCCCGTCATGGGACAAGCCAACAGAAAAGCCTAATCTGTCGAGCCACTCGTTTTTTGCAGAATCGAGCAAGCTGCCATTGGTGATGATGCTGAACTGAGCCTCCGAGTACAGGCCGCGCAGGCGTTCGGCCAGAGGTTTGAGCGTCTTCCAGTACACCAAGGGCTCGCCACCCCAGAACTCGATGCGCTCTGGTAGCTCAATCAGAGCGTCTGTCAGTTGACTGATGAAAGGCTCGATGTCCTCCGGGTTGCTCGCATCCGCATGCGGCACAAAGCGCTGGTTGCAGTAACTGCATTCATAGTTGCAAGACAGCCCCAGGCTGATCTTGAGGATGCGCACTTGCCCTTTGCGACCGGGTTGGTTGACAGACACCACGGTGGCATCACGGAAAGTGCCAGGCTGAACAGGCACCACCGGCGTGCCGTCCTGCCAGGTCAGCGTGGACAACTGGTTGTCGTAATGCAGCAAGACTTTCTGGTCGTCTTGACGCAAGGCGTGAATGGTGAAAGTGGTCATCAAAACCTCATTTCTTTGTGCAGCTCGATGTAGCTGTGACTGGCAATCTGAAAATTCACGACCAGGCACATGCGCGTGCCCTGCCCCCTGTAGGGGTTGGTTTCATGCCAGACGTAGGCGGGATGGATCAGGGTCTTGCCGGTATACGGCGGGATGGATAGCACTTTTTCCCAGTAGGGATAGTTCACAGCGCCACGCGGGTCTTGCAGCAGCAATGCGTGCGTGCCATGGCGGTAGGACTTGCCCATTTCAGGGTCGTCATGGTCGGGGATGTCCAGGTAATGGATCAGGACGTGATCGACAGACTGGTGATAGTGCGGGAAGGTCCTACCGCCTGTCGTTTGCACATTCCCAAAGCATCTCCCCACAAGCCTCAACTCATCCGCCTGCTCGATATTCAAGGCTTGGCGTAGGTATTGCCTGTAAGCGTTGCAGGCCATCAACTCGAAAGAGACGATGGCGTTTTTCTCGGGGTGCTTGTTGGCCTCGTCGAAAAGGTTGTAATGCGTCGATGCGTAGAACTGCTTGGACTGCATGAATTTGAAGAAGTCTGGCGAAGACTCTGACAACTTGTCACGATCTGCCTCTTTGCGTTGCAGGACTGCCATGAGTTGCTGGCGCATTGGCTGTGGCAGCTCCATGTCAAACTCGGCAATGGGGGTGACCCAGTGGTTGGTGATCTTCATGCAACCACCTCAAATGGGACATCCAGCAGACCGGAATAGTTTCTGAAACCCAACTTGACCTTAAAGGCGTCACCAGAAACCAGGCCCAAGGCATGAACCTTGAACGAGGCTTTACCGTTGACGCTTCGCACCCGGCGCATCGGTAAATAGCCACCGGTTTCCTCCAGGTACAAAGTGGCATCCCTGCCCTCGGTACTGACCACCTGGACAGTGACTTCATGCAGTCCATCCGCTTTAATCTCTCCACCCCCCGAGATCAACTCAAGCCTGGGAAAGGCCTCGTCCATGTCTGGCAAATAGTTGTAATCTTTGGCCTCGACAAATCCTTGCACATTACTTCTGTAACCCAAGGACAGGTTGTATTTGAGAGTCATGCTGCACTGGGTCAGCGGCGTATTGGCGAATGGTTGGTAGACGAACAAATTACTGGGGGTGCCCAAATTTCTGACCGAGCGCATGGGATGCATCTTGGTTGAAGTCTCAAATGCGATCGCGTTGTAAAAAGGGCGAAGATTGCCCTCATAGTCCACGCCACACACCCAAACCGCAGCATCAGACTTTTCTCCGCTACGGATAGACGGATCATCCAGGTCCAGTAAAGAATATGAAGCTGCCTTGAAGTAACGACCTGCCAAATTCGGTGCAAGTGATTCACCCATAACCAAAGGCTTTCCCAACTGCACACAGGGAAGTCGGTCGTGGTAAACCCCAGTCACCTTGGGCGGCAATTGACCAGGCACGAAATGCCCTTCAAAGCGCAATGACCGGATACTTTCTGATTGATCGTCACCGGGATCGGCATCGGCTTCAAATATGTGCTTCTCAATCTCGGTATAGGCGCTCAGGCAGACGACCCGCTCGGTCACCACCAGATCCAGAAAAACTGGATACGACATGCTGGATACAGCTTTAAGAAACATGTAGACCTCCTAGCAATTGCACTGACAGTTGCAATTGCAGTTCGTGTAGTAGCGGACCATGCGGTGAGAAATCTGGCCACCGTTGTCCATGAGTTCGTGGTTGATGAGGTAATGGGGACCGCTGCCATAACAGTTGATGACGTTTTCTTCGCCCAACTGGAAGGCAGTTGGACTTCCTGAGGTCACCTTGGAGCTGATCGGGCGAACACAATTGCCAACGGATGCAAAGAAGTAGTCATGTAACCAGCCGTAGTTGGCAGTCCACAAGGAGCCGCCGTTGTTCATGTACATGTCCCAGTTCCCGTCGGTCTTTAAAAATCCCATCAGGTTGCTGTTGACGTGTAAATATCGGGTGCTGCCCTGGTCTGTGTCGTAAAAGTCGATCGTGGGCGAGGTGCTCTGAACAGTCTGGCTGGGCAACGTGAGGCGCCCGCTCATGCTGTCGCCCGTGCGAGCCACGCGGCCTGATAAATCGATGCTGACGGTGGCATTGCCATTGGCATCTGGACCACCGCCATTGACCGAACGCACGAAGGCTGTTGAGTCATAACCGTCCAGCCGATCGGAATCCGTTGCCTTGGCGCTGATCCCCAAGTAGGCCGAGTTGTGGTTGTGCGAAGCCGATGCGAATGCACTGGCATGCTGGCCATCGAGCAAGTCTGCATCGAGACCAGACCCTGAACCATCCACCGTGAGGAGTTTGGCCAGCACGTCCGCAGCGGTGTAGGCGGCGGCATTGAGTTTGGCCGCGAACTGGGCATCAATACCACTGGCCAGGTCCATGATGAAGCGCCAGTTGTCCGGGTTGGTGCCGATCAACTGGTAGAGCTTGAGCTGGTCCGTGCGGTAGCACAGCATGCCCACCTGCTGATTGGTGGTCGGAAAGGTGGTGCCGCTGTTACAAGAGATCGCCGTCTTGTCGTTGTTCAGGATCTCGATCAGAGAATCGGACAACGTTCTGGACGACGGTATGTCGGTGAAGTTTTGCATGATTGACCTTTATGTCAGTACCCCTGAGCAATCCAGGTGAAGGAGCCGGTCAAGCGGGTGCCGGAACTGTTTTCGAGGACGGCAGTAAAGCCTGTAGTGGTGACTGCGCCGACCAATCGGGGAATTGCTACAGCAGTGCCCCCCTTGTGGGTCATGGTCACCTCCGGCGCGACCCTAAAGCTGCGCGAGAAGTTGATCGACGCACCAGAGGCTGCATCGGTAATCTGGGCAGTACCCCGGTCGAAGATGTCTGGGACGTCGACCGTCACCCGCAAAGCGTCAATGAAAGCTCGGTCTGAGTTGCGCGAATTCAAAATGGCCCGAAAAAGCGCACGACGGTACGTGTAGTCGCCCTGAATGAAATCTCGGAAGTCGGTGTAACCAGGTGGATGGCCTGCATCGACGATGGCAGCGAAATCTTGTTCGGTGATCTCGGTGCTAGCGACGATCATGTCGCTGATCACCCCGTTGGCATGCCTGCGGTATTGCTCAGCGAGCGCCAATGCCTCACTCGCCGACAGGTTCATTGCCCTTCGCAGTGCATCCGACACCGAAAAGCCTTCGGCCAGATTTCGGCGATAAGCCACCGTGCGACCAAGCGTCTCGCCCAGGGCCACAGCCTCGGCTAGCCGCTTGACCGTCTGCCGTAGAGCCTTGTCGCTTATGCCAAAGGCTTCAGAGAACGGTTTTCGCAGCTGCTTGACACCCAAGTCGCTCACGCCCAGGCCTTCGCTGATCCGCAAGATGAACGCGATCAGGTCGGTATAGGTCTCGGCAAAGGCCACGGCCTCTGAGATCCTTTTGGTCATCAGCCGATCCAAGTCATCACTAAGCCCGAAAGCTTCGAATGCGTTTTTGGTTACACCCCGTTGAGGCGACTCCGACATAGGTAGACTTTCGGCCAAGCGTTTGATACTTCCCTTGCCAATCGCATCGACCCAAGCGAGGTTTTCCGAGGTGCTTTTTGTCAGTGTGCGGACTAGGTAGTCAGACGCCAGGAAGGACTCCTGTAACTCTTTGCGGTCCGATTTCCCAATGGCCTCGCCGAATGACATCTGTTCAACCCAGCGAAGCACATACGCAATCAGGTCCGAATAGGTTTCTACAAACCCCAGGGCTTCAGATTCGCGAAGGGTCAGCATTCGTGCCAGCTTTTCTGCGAAAACCAGCGCCTCGTTGGATCTCTTGGTCAACCGCCTGCCATTGGCCTCAAAAAACGCCAGGGTCACAGCCACTGCAATGGTGTAAACCGCTGGATAGGCTGTAGTCCAGTTCTTCCCGGCACTGGCACTTGACCATGTAAAGCCAGCCGATCCCCACGTATACCTAGCCCCCTGGGTCTCATTGACAATCACCGTATCAGGCATCTCGATCAGCTCATCGTGAAGGTGAATACAGCCGTCAAGCTGTCATCCGCCCCTTTGTTGACCACCGGAAAAACAACCCGATCGAGCATGATGCCCCCGGTCGAAGCATTGAAAACGCCAGCCTCTGTCAGTGCACCCGTGCTGTCGCCCGCCAAGAAATCCGCGCTGAAGGAGAACGTCTTGGTACCCGCCGTGTGCGCGTAGGTTGCGACATTGCGGTCAATTTCGGTCACAAGCGCCGACTGGGTAGCAGCCGCTGCTGTAGTGCCAGTGCCCAGCGCAATGAAGCCCATCACAGCGGGTCGGCTTGCGGCTTTGCCAATGGCGTCAGCAATGAAATCAAAGCCAACGTTGACGATGATGTTGTCTTTGTGGACCGTCTCGACCTCACCACTTGCGCGGCGAAGGATCAGGGTCATTGCACCGTGAAGCTGCATGGATTCGTCGATCATGAAATGTCCTTATTCAAAGCAAAGAAAAAAGCGCTGCCTCTTTCGAGAACAGCGCCACGGTTGAAAATGAAAAATGCGGCTAGTACAGACGCAAACTGCTGAAAGCTCCGATGGGCGATAGCGCCGAGCTGGCGGACACCACATCACCGCCCATCCGACCGACAAAAAGTCGTCGCTCGGTGGCGGTCTGGCATACGCCGATGCAAACTCGGTCCGTAACCGAGACCCCAAAAGGCACGTTCACTCGTCTGGACAGTTGGTCCTCCAGAAAGAACGCAGCCGTCGCGGTGTCGTAGCCCACCAGGAGCGATCCTGCGGGACCAAGAGCCGCCCAGATCACGCTGGTGGTGACCTCTGCCGGGATGAACCAAAAGGAGGTGTGAAACACCGACGGGATGCTCACCGACCAGGCCACACGGGTGGTGTCCCTGACCAAGAGACCGTCGCCATACCGACCGGCTGCGTAGCCGACGCCTGCCGCCTGGCTGGAGACTGGGGTGCCAAGCCCACCATCTAAACCGACTGTCGATCCATTGAGACGCCATCCATAGATCTCACCAGCTTGCAATACATCTTCCCTGGCAATCTGGAAACGGGCATCCACGTTGGAAATCGCACCGTCATAAGCCCACTGACGCCTGGCAGCATCGCTGCTCCAAGGGAAATTCGCCTCCAGCCATGTGGTTCGGTCATCAACCGAGGCTCCGAGGCTATTGAGCAGCGTGTTCTGGGCTCGGATGGGAGAGACAAGGTCTACCTCAAAGAGATACTCAGCCGTCTGGGCACCGGTGCTCATGCGCAGAGCGTTTCGACCGTTGACCGAGACGACCGAAGCGAAGTGCTTGGTGCCAGGAAATCCCAGCGCCTGCTCATCACGTGCCAATATCAAGTTGGCGTTCTGCGGCTGGGCAACCACCGTCGACACAAAGGTCGGCGTGTCGCTGTAGATGCCAGGGGATGCGATCGCCTTGATCCAGAACTTGCGCTCTCCGTCAAACCCCGAGGGCAGCGTATAGCTGGTGGACTTGACCTCAGCCACAAAGAGCGAGGCATCCCAAGCCGCACCCTCACGAATCTCATACCCGACAACTTCGGGCTCTGGGTTGGGCTGCCAGCGAAACTCCAGCCGGTTGGCTGACTGCACAACGTCGAACTGACGCACCGTAGAAGGCGCTTGCAGGCTCAGTACGAAGGTGGTGACGTGGGCGCTGTAATTGCCTGAAGTGTCGAAAGCCCGAATGTGATACGGGTAAAGGCCAGCCGCGCTTTGGTCGTGAACCATTTGCGTGCCCGCCGTGTTGGCTACCAATTGGCCAGCATCCCAACCGGTGCCAACACGGACTTCATAGCCCGCGAGGTCCGCATCTTCGAGTTCATCCCACGTGATCAGCAGATCGGAGACCCGGCGCTGGACCAAGAAGCCCGTGACATCCGACGGCGGCAGGGTCTTACCCAGAACCGTTGCGCTCAGGGTCGCAGGAACACTCTCCTTGCGCGTGATCCCGATCGCACGCAGGCTCAATTCATACGCGCCTTCTTGTGCGTCCCGGATTTCGACGTAGTTGGCGCTGGTGAGCGGAAGGCTCACGAAGTTGCCGCCTGCCACCCGATAGGACAGCCGGTACGCAACAGCGGTCTGCACCTCGTTCCAGGACACCTGAACCAGCACCTGCGCCTGGTCTTTGACCCGGTACAGGCTCTCCTGCATGGAGAGCCCAGTCGGTGCCGGTGGCATATCCGACAGGACGGTGATCGAGCGGGGCTGCAATGCCAGCCCCTTTTCAATCGCATCGAACTTGCTCGGGTTGTGAGCGAGTGCGGTGACCTCGTGCACCCCAGGATCCCGCTCGGCGACCGCAACCACCCGAAAGAGTTGCGGCTCGATGATGGACGAGGAAAGCACCCAAATGGCGCCAGTCTGCGGCACCGCACTGAATGGGATCGTCACCGTCAGGGCTCGACCCGAAATCGGACCTACCAGCCGCTCCTCAACCACCCCAGTGGGCAGAATGACCGATAGCCGCCATGGGAGATCCGCTGGCAGGTCCTGATCCAAAGTGACCGTGCTGGCAGTTGCCGCAGCGATTCGGCCCCCAAGGCGCATGCCGCCTCGAACTGGATCAGCGACCTTGATGACGTCACCCGGACGCACCACGGCACCCTCCAGGCCCGTGCGGAAGGTGACGATCTCGGATTCCGACTGCTCGGAATACAAGAGCCACTTACCCACGCGGTGAGCCTGGCCCCTTGAGGTACATCCCAGCGCCACGACTTCGCTTTGCACGATGCCGTAGCGGGCGATGCCGGCGGCGTCCTCGACGTACTCCACCTTCTGGCGGTAAAAGTCTTCGGGGTCGTTCC
>JAURGS010000057.1 GCA_030833685.1 Rhodoferax sp.
TCCAGCTTGCCGGCAAAGACATCGAGCAGCGCTGGGCGCCAGGTGATTTGCTTGAGAAACTTCAGCAGGTACGGATTGTTATGGGCTTGGTTTTTATGCGGCTTGCGCGCCACGATATTGACCGTGAAAAAAGCGCTGGGGCGGTTTTGCAGTGCGCCCTGGTGTTGTGCAATGAACTGCGCCACCTGGGGTTGATGCTTGCCGTAGCGAATGCTCGCGCCGATCACAACACGGTCAAAGGTGGATGGCTCAAGGCCCGCGCTGTCACCGATGCGAACCAACTCAACCCCGTGGCCTAAAGCCCGCAGGCCTTTTTCAATGTGTTGGCAGATGCGAAGCGTGTGACCGTCGGTGGTGGAATAGGCAATCAGAATGCGCTCAGACATGGTGTGTGAAAAAGAACGGGTTTGAAGGCTGTGGGGCAGGCGAGCCTGCGGGCGCTGTTGGGGGCCCGGCAAACCCGGGACATCATGCGCGGTATTCTGCCTGAGCGACGGTATTCAAGTGGCAGGTTTTGGCCGCAAGCGAGAAAAGCCCTCGGCTCGGGCGGCTGGGTGTCTTTAGCGCGCAGGCGCGCGGGGCCGTTGATTGACCAGTGCGATACCCATGAGCACCAGCGCCAAACAAATCACGAGCGTCACACTAACCGCTTCTTTGAGCCAAACCGCGCCGAGCACAAGCGCGAAGATGGGCGTGAGAAAGGAGAATGCTGACATCTTGGTTGCCGGGTAGCGCGAGAGCATCCACATCCACGTCAGGTAGCTGGCAAATGCGCCCACCACGGTCTGCAGCAACAAGGAGCTCAGGGCAAAGCCGCTCCAGTGCACGCTCCATGATTCACCCAGACCCAAGGACAAGAGGGGCAGGCAAACCGTGCTCAGGCCAATTTGGTAGAGCAGCAGTTTCTCGGCACTCACTTCGGTCAGGCGGCTGCTTCGAATGGTTACGGTGGTCAGCCCCCAACCCAGGCCTGCAGTCAGCGCCAGTATGTCGCCAAGCCAGTGCTGCTCGCCTAAGGCCTCCCCCGCCCGGTCTTGCAGGGCAAGCGCCACTGCGGCAAAGGCCAGCGCCATGCCCAGCCACTGGTGTATGCGAAGACGCTCGGTGTGTACCCACACGGGCAGCAGCAAGGCAACCCAAAACGGCGCGGTATATAAAAAAATGGTCAGCCGCGCCACCGATGTGAATTGCAGGCCGGTGTACAGGCAGGCAAACTCCAGGGCGAACAAGGCGCCGGCCAGCAGCCCTGCTTTGAGTGACCCGTCACGCTGGCCAAGTGCAATGCCTCGCCAGCGACACCACAGCAGCAGCAGGGCTGTGGCGCCGGCAAACCGCACCGCTGCCTGAAACACGGGCGCAATTTCAGGCAGCGTGGCTTTGATTAAAACCTGTTGAAACCCCCAGAATAAGGTGCAAGCCAACAGCAGGCCGACACCGAGCTGGTCTAGATGCGCCTGGCGGCCGGGGTTCATGGGTGGTGCAACAAGCGGTGAAAGGGTGGAGTGATGCGCCAGGCTGTTTTGCAAGCAAGGCGCTAGAGCGGGTGCTCGGAGTAGAACTTACCACCGTGAAACAGCAGTGGCGACAAGTCGCTGTTGTGGCTGCAGTGTTCGACCTCGCCGACAAAGATCAGGTGGTCGCCTTCTTCGTACTGGCTGCGGTTAAAGCACTCGAAGGTGGCCACGCAGCCTCTAAGTACAGGTGCGCCGCCTGCACCCTCCACAAAGTCCAGCTCGGCAAAGCGGTTCTCAATACGGCTTGAAAAACGCAGTGCCAGCGCTTGTTGCTGTGAGCTCAGGATGTTGATGGCGTAATGTGATCCGGCGCGAAAAGCGCCCATGGAGCTGGCCGACTGCGACAGGCTCCACAAGACCAATGGCGGATTGAGTGAGACCGAATTGAATGAGTTGGCTGTTAGGCCCACCATCTGACCGTTTTGGCTTTTGCCTGTGACGATGGTCACGCCCGTGGCAAACATGCCCAGCGCTCTTCGAAATTCGGGGCTTGAAAACCCGGGTGTTTGGGCTCTCTGACGTACGGTGTCTTGGCTCATGGTCGGGCTTTAGGCCGCATCCGCTTGCTGGCTGGGGTGTGCCCGCGCAAACGGCTCGAGCGTAGCGCAGGCCTGATCGATGGCACGAATCAGGGGGTAGTGGCTCAGATCCACATCGAATCGGCGCGAGCTTTCCACCTGCGCCACCAAGTACGCGTCAGCCAAGGTGGGGCTGTTGCCAAAACTGAACGCGCCGCGCGCTGTGTCTGATGCCAGCAAGGCCTCGTAGGCTGCAAAGCCGGCATGGATCCACTCGCCCGCCCAGGCCTTCACTGCCGGCGTGTCGCAATTGAAGTTGTTGCGCAAATAGTCCAGCACCCGCTTGTTGTTGATCGGGTGGATGTCGCAGCCCACGATCGCGGCCAGCGCACGCACCCTGGCCCGATCGTCAATGTCTTGGGGTAGCAGGGCAGGTTTGGGAAACTTCTCTTCCAGCCACTCGATGATGGCCGGCGACTGGATCAAGACCCGGCCCTCGACCTCTAGCGCAGGCACCAAGCCCTGGGGATTTAAGGCTTTGAACGCTGGGGCCAGATGCTCGTTGCGGCCCAGATGGACAGCCACGTACTGCGGCGACAGGCCCTTGAGGTTCAGCGCAATGCGTAGCCGATGCGAGGTGCCACTTCGAAAAAAATGATGGAGCTTCATGGGTGCGGTTTTGACTTTGGGCGAACTGGCGCTCTGGCGTGCTCAGGGCCGCTCTTCGTACAGGCCGAGTTTGCGGTGCAGCGGGCCCTCGTCAGCCAGAAAAAGATAGGCGGGCTCGGTGCTGGAGGGGTTTTGCAGTTGAACAGCGCCGTAGCCGGGCACGCAGCAGGTGTCGGCCCGAGTGAGCGCAAAGCGCTGCGATGCGGCTGTGACCGCACAACTTCCCTCGATCACATGAAACACCGTGGCGGGTGAACGTGCGGGCAAGGTCACGCTTTGCCCTGCTTTGAGCATCATGGCGTAAAACCCCAAGATGTTTTCAGCGTCTTCACCCGTCTCTGGGTTGATATACGTGATCTGCGCTGCTGTCTGGTCGTCGGTGGTCTGGGCTATCTTGGTGAGCGCATCTCGCGTGGACGACCAGGGGTAGCGCAGCATGGGATAGCGCTTGTTGCCCCGCGCAAACACCGGCGTGGGCAGTACACCGGCTGCTACGTAGGCGGGCGAAGCTTGTGCCCCGGATGCCGCGCGGGATTTTTGGCGCTCACCATTGACGTGGTAGCTGGCCTCCAGGTAGTAGACCAGCGGCAGGTCCAGCACATCGAGCCAAATGACCGGTTCGCTGCCATCGTGGCCGTGCTCATGCCACAGGCCGGTGGGCGTCAATATCAGGTCGCCACGCTGCATGGGGCAGCGCTCGCCATCTACCGTGGTCCAGGCACCTTCGCCCTCAACCACCATGCGCACCGCATTGGGTGTGTGCCGGTGGCTTGGCGCCCATTCGCCAGGCATGAGCAACTGCATGCCCAGGTAGATGGCCGCGCTGGCTTGCATTTTCTCCAGACCGTGGCCTGGGTTGGCCAGCACCAAGACACGCCGCTCGGCCTTCTCAATCGGGGTGAGCTCGCCGGCTTTGAGCAATTGCTCTTTGAGCGTGGCGTAGGGCCAGTGGGTGGCTTGGGTTTGCGGGCGCGGTGTGTGTGCGGGCATCACCCCGCGCAGGCTTGGCCAAAGCGGCACCAGGTTCAGGCGGGTCAGCGCGTCGCGGTAATCCTGCGGCAGGTCTTCCAGTCGTCCAAGGTCAGTCATGGTCGCGCAAATTCAAAAGGGTGAGCAGAAAAATGATGATAGCGGGCTTGATTGTGGCTTCACAGCGGTGCGTGCGGCCCATCAAAGCGCTTGCTGCATGGCCTGCATCAGAACCTGTGGGTCATGCGCGCCGGAGACCGCGGTCTTGCCATTGAAGATGAAAAACGGAACACCTTGAATGCCTTGAGCGCGTGCCCGGGCATCGGCCTGCGATACTTTTTGCAGTGTGCTGGGCTCGTTGATGTAGGCGCGCGCCCCATCGGGGTCAAGACCGCAGCCCTGGGCGATGTCGCACAGCACTTCCACATCACCGATAAAGCGGCCATCGACAAAATAGGCCTTCAGAATGGCCTCTTTGACCGTGCTGGCGTCCCCTTGTTTCTCTTGGGCAAAGGCCAACAAGGCATGCGCAGCCAAGGTATTGGGTTGCAGCTCGATCTCGTCAATATTGAGTTGCAGGCCGGCAGCCTTGCCGGCGGCGCGAACCCGTTCGTAAATTTGCTCGGCGCGCTCGGCGCCGCCAAATTTGTCGGCCAGATACTGCTGGCGCGAAATACCCTGTGCGGGCAGGTCGGGGTTGAGCTGAAACGGATGCCAGCGCACCGTGACCGGCCCCAGGGCCTTGGCCTCGGGCATGGCTAGCGCCGCTTCGAGCTTGCGCTTGCCGATATAGCACCAGGGGCACACCACATCAGAGACCACATCGATGGTGTAGCCCTTGGGCGATTCGGATGAGTCTGGTGACGCGGGGGTCTCTGGAGGGTTTGACATGGTGCAAGCCGATCTGGTGATGGGTTGTTGAGCCCCAGGCAAGGGTCGTTGTTCAGATTATCCCGCGCTCAGTGTTGTTGGCGCTGACCATCGGTATTCCATCGGCACTCCACCGGCAGGCCGGCAGCGCCAGGGGTGCCTTCACGGATTGGCTTGCGCAGATGCGTTGCCGGTGGGTGGTGGCACTGGCGCGGCCTGCTCGCTGGGTTGCTGCACCGCTTGCGGCTCTGGGCTGGGCTCAGGCAGGCGTTTGAGCTGAAGCTCGGCCAGCGCGCTGTACAAAGGCTTGCAAAGCAAGCGAGAAATACCGCTGGCGATCAGGGCGCAAGCAATCAGGCTGAGCACCAGCGCGTGGCCATCGACCATTTCCATCACGATGATGAAGGCGGTCAATGGCGCTTGCGTGACGGCAGCCAGAAAACCAACCATGCCCAGCGCGATCAGGGTGGCCGGGTTGGCGTACTGCGTTAAGGTGGCCAGGTCGTTACCCAAAGCGCCACCAATCGATAGTGCTGGCGCAAACAGGCCGCCGGGCACGCCTGCCCACACGGTAATCCAGGTTGCGATGTATTTCAAGAACACATAAAGCGGCTGGGTTTCGCTCACACCGTTGAGCATGTCTTTGGTGTGGTTGTAGCCTGTGCCGTAGGTGCCGCCAAAGCTCACCAGGCCGATCACGGCAATGGCCAAGCCGCAACCGGCAGCAAACCAGATGGGCTTGCGCCTGCGCCAGATGGTGAAGCGGTCATGCGAGACCCCGCGTAGCGACACCAGCACCAGGCGCGCAAACAGGCCGCCGGCCAATCCAGCACAAACAGCCACCAGCAGGCCTGGCAGCAGCAGCGCCATGCTGAGCTTGTCGATCTTGATCACGCCAAAGTAGGTCGAATTGCCAAATACCGAAACCGCCATCAGGCCGCTGAGCACAATGGCCGCCATCAACAGGCCACTGCTGCGCTGCTCAGGGCGGCGGCTGAGCTCTTCAATGGCAAACATGATGCCGCCCAGCGGCGTGTTAAACGCCGCAGCAATGCCGGCGGCACCGCCGGCCATCAGCAGGCCATGCGAGGAGACCCCGGTGCGCGCTGGCAGGTAGCGCCGGGCGTGGTGCATGATGCCCGCGGCAATCTGAACCGAAGGCCCTTCGCGCCCCAGCGACAGACCCGCCAAAAGCCCCCAGGTGGTGAGGAACATTTTGGCGATGGACATGCGCACCGAAACAAACAAGCCTCGCTTCGCAATGGGAACCGACGTGTCCAGCGCAGCCATCACCTGCGGAATGCCCGAACCACTGGTGCCCGCAAAGTAGCGCCGCGTCACCCAGACGATCGCCGCGGTGCAAAGCGGCGTCCAGATCAGGGGTGCCCACCAGAAATTGAGGTGGATATGGTCAAACTGTTCAAGCGCCCACTCGGACATCATGGTGAACACCACCACCACCAAACCCGCCAGCGCCGCAAAGGCCAGCACCAGGGTGCGCCCAAGCCATAAGTCCCAGTCGTACAGCTCGGACTTGAAGGCCTTCAAAACATCGGAATGGGGGTCGGCTTTTTTCATGAAAACAAGGCGCTCAAGTTCTTAACGCAGCTTGGTTTGAGGCGCTCGTATTCGCCACCTGCCAATGCGCACAAAGCTATTGTGGGAAATAGAGGTCTAGCTTAGTTTGGTTCAAATGTAAACTAGATTGTGGCGCAAGATGCCCGGCTTCAAACCGTGCCTTCTGTCCTTTTGTGCCTCTTTGTGTCCCAACCGGAAGTGGAACAAGCCATGGTTAAACCCGTCAAGCCTGAGAGCCCCGACATGGAGCTCAGCTCCGCAGTGTTGCGCCACTTTCGCGTGGTGTTTGCTGCGGTGCGCCGGCACTTTAAGCTGGTGGAGAAGGCCGTCGGTCTGGGCGGTGCGCAGGTGTGGGCGCTCAGCGTCATCCATCAACGCGCAGGCCTGAGTCTGGGGGAGTTGGCCAGGCGGCTGGACGTGCACCAGTCCACCGCCAGCAACCTGGTCAAGGGTCTGGTGGGCAAAGGACTGGTGCGCATGGAGAAAGACACTCTGGACAAGCGCCAGCTGCATTTGTTTGTGACCGAGCCCGCCTTGGCGCTGCTGGCCAAAGTGCCCGGCCCGGTCGAGGGCTTGCTGCCCCACGCCCTGGCGCGTATGCCCCAGAGCTCATTGAAAAAACTGGACGCTGAGCTTGCCGGCCTGATCAGCGCGCTCAACGCCGATGAGAGCGCAGGCTCCATCCCGCTGGCAGATTTGTAGCCGTCAGCGCCTTAGCGCTTAGGCGCCCAAAATCGCCCAACGCCATCGGGGCAAACCGGCATGCAACTTAGGCGGGTCAGATCAGAGCGCTTGGTTCGCGCAACGACGCCTCACGCGCCGAGAAGAGAGACCACGCAGCGCCTATTAACGCCTGCCGCTTTGGTTCGATGGGCTCGTAGTCACAACCAAGATAGCCAATCCCGCACAGAAAAAAGCCACCTTGGCAGGCTATGCGCAGGTGGCTTTTTTGGCTTGGCTATAGGGTCAAACAGGGCTATGCCAGAACTTAATTATTTAAGATAAAAGGTGCCATCCAGAGAACTGGGGCCCAAACGATAGATCAATCCCGGATAGCTCGTGCCCCCGTTCTCCAGCTTGGCACCACGGCTGTTGTTAAAGCCAAGCGTCTGCTTACCCGAAAAAATATCGGAGACGTAAAGGACCCCAGGTTGCGAACTACCCGTACTCGAAAAACCTATCTTAATGACGCCAATAACTTTCGTGATCCCGTTAGCGTTGTTGGCAGAGCCGCTAGTGGGAAGTGTTCCATCGGCCTTAACCATAAAAAAATCCATGGCGCTTGTTTTGGCTGCTGAACCATCTGCTTTCCCATTCGAAATCGGCGCATTGACGCCTGAAAAATTCGCCCCACTGTTGAGTCCGTTAAAGCGAACCGTGTTGTAGCCCATGGCCGCTGTAGCGGGAAGGGTATCGCCACACTGCATGTAAGAGGGCTGCAAGAACGGGTTGGAGAAGTTGGGACGCCAATCGTAGATGATGTCGCTCGAATCGCCAGAGGTCCAGCAGTATTGGCCAGTGGTGAGGTAGCTAGTGGCGCCGTCAAAGATGTTCGTGACTGTGTCTGAGGTCGCCACGGGGCTCGTTGCCGCGCCTCCGTAAACGATCGCAGCCGTAGCTTGGGTACCGGTTCCAGCCGCAATGGTCACAGAGGTCGGCCGGGTTGAGCAAACCACTGGAGTCGAATTCGTCATTACAACGTCTTTGATTACTCCACCATCTTCGATAGCCTGCGCCGTAGGGGTTGGGGAGCAGGAGCCGCCATTAAAGGTCACGCCGACTAAGCTCCCGGAGTAACCAGTGCCCGCGTTGGTAAGCCTAACTCCGGCAATCAAGTTCGCGGGCAGTTTGACCGAGCCTTTGATTTTTATTTGCGGATCGATCTCCATGTAAAGGTACGTGTATACCCCGACACCAGCCCTTGTGGCGCCACTCAATTTGCTGGCCACACTAAAGTTGATTTCTTGGCCCGCAACACTCTCGTAGATGGTGCTACACCCAGTCGTGGTGCTAGAAGCAGAAAAAGATGCTGCGACCGTGGTTGTTGGTGCGCTCGGTTTATCCTTGCAGACCGCGACTTTGTAAACCTTGACGAGTTGCTCCGTGGGCTGCATACCGCAACTGGTAGCACCTGGGGTTGTAATCCCTGCGGATGTGCTGCAGGCCGAATTCCAGTCGGCATAAGTAAGTGCGCTGAAGTTAATTTCTGCCGCCATGGCCGAGGATGCCGCAATGGCCGCACCAAGATTCAAAACGATTTTTGTCAAGTGTCTCATGTCAAAACCCCTCGGTCTGCAGATCATTGGCGTCGCCGCTGCTACCACCACCGCCACAAGCGACAAGGCCAATCAGCACGGCGGCTGCGAATATCGCCCTGAGTACGAGCAAGGCAGGTTTGGTTGGGGGGTGTTTCACGGGGTTCTCCTTTATAAGTTGGTGCAACGACGTGGCCATCAAAGCCGGTTAACGGCCAGGGCCCAAAAGCAGGGCGCAATTGCCTCTACCCAGTGGAGCACACTTTGGGCTGTCTATGCAAAGCATCTGCACAAAATGCGGTTTTGGGGCCGTTTATTACGCTTTTGTAATCTGGAGGTGCCCCAAACCTAGGCTATGAGGCCGTTGATCTCATGATTTCGGCCGCTTTTTCGGCTGCTTGGCGCATCCCGGCGGGACTCTTCAGGCGCCCAAAATCTCCCAGCGCTCCAGGGCCGCCAGCAAGGCCTCATCAATTTCAGCGCTGCGGCTGGCAAGCGCCAGTGCGCGAGGGTTGTCGCTGGCGTAGAGGCTGCCGTCGGCCAGCAGGCGGTGGATTTCAGCCTGCTCGGCCTCCAGGTCGGTGATGCGTTGGGGCAGTGCCTCGAGCTCGCGCTGCTCTTTGTAGCTGAGTTTGCGGGCGGGTTTGGCAGCTGCCTGTGTAGCGGGTGGCGGCGCTTCGGGCTTGGGTGCGTTGTTGGGGCTCACCAGACGATTAGCCGCATTGGCGCCAGCGCCAGCAGCCGTCTTTGGCAAGCCGCTGCTGCGCCGGCTTTGCGTCAGCCAGTCTTGCACGCCGCCTTCAAACTCACGCCAGCGACCGTCGCCCTCAAACGCAATGGTGCTGGTAACCACGTTGTCCATGAAAGTGCGGTCGTGGCTGACCAGAAACACCGTACCGTCATAGTCCTGCAGCAGGTCTTCCAGCAGCTCCAGGGTGTCGATGTCCAGGTCATTCGTGGGTTCATCGAGCACCAGCACATTGGCAGGGCGAGCAAACAAGCGGGCGAGCAACAGGCGGTTGCGCTCGCCACCGCTTAATGACCTGACGGGAGAGTTGGCGCGCGCTGCAGCAAACAAAAAGTCACCCAGATAGCTTTTGACATGTTGTCGGCGCTTGCCGATCTCGATCCATTCGCTGCCCGGGCTGATGAAGTCTTCCAGCGTCGCGTCCAGGTCAAGGGCGTTGCGCATCTGGTCAAAGTACGCCACGCTGACATTGGTGCCCAGCCGAACCGTGCCCCAGGGGCTGTGGCCAGGCTCGGGCGTTGGCGCACCCGCTGGCGCCGGGTCGGGCTGGAGTTCGCCCAGCATCAGTTTGAGCAGCGTGGTTTTGCCCGCGCCATTGGGCCCGAGCAGGCCCACCTTGTCGCCGCGCAGAATGGTTGCTGAGAAGTCCCGCACGATGCAGCGTGTGCCAAAGTGTTTGGAGACATGGGTCAGCTCAGAGACCAGCTTGCCGCTGAGCGCGCCGCTGGCAATTTCCATGTTCACACTGCCCAGGCTCTCGCGGCGGGCTGCGCGTTTGGCGCGCAGGTCTTTGAGGCGCTCGATGCGGGCCTGCGCCCGGGTGCGCCGCGCTTCGACGCCCTTGCGAATCCAGATCTCTTCCTGCGCCAGCAGCTTGTCGGCACGCGCGTTGATGACCGCCTCTTGGGCCAGCTGCTCTTCTTTCTGGCGCAGGTAGGCGGAAAAGTTGCCGGGGTAAGACAGCAGCTTGCCGCGGTCCAGATCGACGATGCGCGTGGCTACGTTATCCAAAAATGTGCGGTCGTGGGTGATAGTGACGATGCTGCCCTTAAAGTCCACCAGCAAGTTTTCGAGCCATTCGATCGAGTCCAAGTCCAGGTGGTTGGTGGGTTCGTCCAGCAACAAGATGTCGGGCATGGTCACCAATGCTTGGCCCAGCGCCACACGTTTGCGTGTGCCGCCCGACAGGCTGCCCACCAGCGCGTCGCCATCCAGGTGCAAGCGTTGCAGGGTTTCAGTCACCCGCTGCTCCCAGTTCCAGCCGTCCAAGAGTTCGATCTCGTTTTGCATGGCTGTGAGGTCGCCCTCGCCTGTGGTGTAGGCTTCAATCAGTTCGCGCACGCGGTTCAAACCTTGGCTCACCGCTTCGAAAACGGAGGCGCTATGTTCCAGCTGGGGTTCCTGAGCTACGTAGGCGATGCGTGTGTGACCTTGCGCCTGAAGACTGCCGTCATCTGGTTTTTCAAGGCCAGCCAAAATTCTCAGCAGGCTGGATTTGCCTGTGCCGTTGCGGCCAATTAACCCAACCCGCTCGTCGGGTTCAAGTGAAAAGCTGGTGTGGTCAAGTAGTGCAACATGGCCAAACGCCAGCTGCGCATCGAGAAGGGTGATTAAAGCCATGAGCGCGCGATTATCCCTGTGGCTGTGGCTGCAGCCTGTTGCAGTGAGTCGCGCAGAGCGCTCGAAGGACCGAATAGATCGGTTGGGCAAGGTCGAAGGGGTTGCGGCTTTGGCGGCATCAAGCGGCGGCGGCCGGCTGGCGCACAAAGCACGTCAAAATCAAAGCCTTGAAGAATTCATGATGGATCAACAGGATGCCCAAAGTTTCCAAATTGGCGGCCGGCTCAGCCGATGACATTGAAAGTGCTTTTTACGAGTCGCTGCAAAACGCTGACCTGGAGCGTTTGATGGCTTGCTGGGCAGACGATGACGAGGTGGTCTGTATCCACCCCGGGGGGGCGCGCCTGATTGGTCTGGGAGCCATTCGGTCCGCTTTCGATGCGCTGATGTCCAACGGCAGCGTGCGTGTGCAGGCTCAGGCTGTGCGAAAAATCGTGGCCATGGCGTGTGCCATTCACAGTGTGCGCGAGCGCATTGAAATCACCACCAACGAAGGCCCGGTCGAAGTGTTTGTGCTGGCCACCAACGTCTACCTGAAAACCGCACAGGGCTGGCGCATGGTGGTGCACCATGCCAGCCCCAGCGCCGGGCACGAGAGCCCGGACGTGACCGAGCACGCGCCGGTTTTGCATTGAACCCACGGCAGGAAAGTGGCGGCATGCGTCTGGCCCAGCAGCTTGATGCGCGATCTGCAAAGTGGCTGCCTGGGGGGCACTTGCATACCTTGTGGCCAGCCGTTCAGGTACGCGCCCAGCAGCGGGTGGGTTTTGTCAGGCCTTACCTGCGCGAACGCTGGCACACGCCTGATGGCGATTTCATCGAAGTCGACTGGCAGCGCGCG
>JAURGS010000058.1 GCA_030833685.1 Rhodoferax sp.
TGCGCCATACCGGAGGCGCAGCAGGGCCTGAATGTGGCACGACTGGCCGCCATCATGGCAGGCCTGCCTACCCGAGTGGGCGGCGTGACGGTGAATCGTTTCTGCGCGTCGGGTTTGTCGGCCATACAAATGGCCGCTGACCGCATTCGTGTGGGCGAGGCTGACGTGATGATCGCCGCTGGCACCGAGAGCATGAGCATGGTGCCCATGGTTGGCAATACGCCCTCGTTTTCTCCGGCCATGTTCCAAAACGACGAGAACATTGGCATCGCCTACGGCATGGGCCTGACGGCGGAGCGGGTGGCCAAGGAGTGGAAAGTCAGCCGTGAGGCGCAAGATGCTTTTGGCTTGCAGTCGCATCAGCGGGCACTGGCGGCGCAGGCTGCTGGACTGTTTGGCGACGAGATGACGCCTATCGAGGTGGTTGAGCGACAGCCCGATCTGTCCACTGGCAAGGTGATCGAACAGCGCAGGACGGTGAGCCTGGACGAGGGGCCTCGCGCCGACACGTCTTTGGAAGGGCTGGCCAAGCTGAAAACACCTTTTTCGCCGCTGGGCACGGTCACAGCAGGTAACAGCTCACAGACCTCAGATGGTGCAGGGGTGTTGATATTGGCCAGCGAGCGCGCGGTCAAAGCGCATCAGCTCAAGCCCCTGGCGCGATTTGTGGCCGGGGCGGTACGCGGTGTGCCGCCGCAGTTCATGGGTATCGGCCCGGTTGAAGCCATCCCGCTGGCTTTAGGCCTGGCTGGCCTCAAACAAGAGCAACTGGACTGGATTGAACTCAATGAAGCCTTCGCGGCGCAGGCCCTGGCGGTGATCAACACCTTGAAGCTGGATGCCTCGCGCGTTAACCCCATGGGTGGCGCTATCGCGCTGGGCCATCCCCTGGGTGCAACCGGTGCCATACGTGCGGCGACCCTGGTGCATGCGATGCGCCGCGACAAGCTGAAATACGGCATGGTCACCATGTGTATCGGCATGGGTCAGGGCGCGGCCGGAATTTTCGAAAGCCTTTGAGTCCCTGGCGCGTGAGGCTGGCTCAGCCGATCGATAATTTAGCCCCCGAACCAGATAAGCCGAGCACCTGCTGCGGGATGCTTGCCGCCCGAGACCATCCATGTCCACCAAAGTCACTGCGGGTCGTGATCCTGCATTTGAAGACGAGTTCATTGAACACATCACCAAGATCTTCGAGGAGTTGATCGTCTTTAACCGTGTGATCGGTCTTCGGATTGTTCACCTTGGTGCCGACCGCGCGACAACGCGCATTGAGATGCGCAATGACTTGGTGGGGCACTTTGCAAGTGGGCGGGTTCATGGCGGCGTGATCAGCGCGGCGCTGGACACCACCGGTGGGCTGGCGGTGATGGCTGCGATCGGCGCGCGTCATATGGACGAGCCGCCCATGCAGCGTCTGGCACGGTTTGCCAAGCTCGGCACCATTGACCTGCGCGTGGACTACCTGCGCCCCGCCTTGGGCGATGTTTTTGAGATGCACGCGGAGGTCTTGCGCCTGGGCTCCCGTGTTGCGTCTACCCGCATGGAATTCAAGGGCGCTGACGGCAAATTGTTTTCAACCGGATCGGCCACTTACATCGTCTCTTGAGGCTGTCTGAGCTCAGAGCCAGTGCTCGGGATAGCGCCTGTGCGTGGCCAGGTTGTTGACGATCAGCGCAATCAACAGCAAAACCAGCGCCCCAGCGCCTGCGGGCACCAGCGCGAACCAAAAGCCTAACTGGTGGATCTCGGGGCTGCCGATGACGGCGATCAGCGCGGTGGCGCCACCGGGCGGATGCAGGGTTTTGGTGATCAGCATGGCCACGATGGCCAGCGAGACGGCAAGCGCTGCTGCCAGCCACATGATGTGCCCCAAGCCTTGGTAGGCGGCTACGCCCACTAATGCGCTGACCACATGCCCGCCCACCAGGTTGCGCGGTTGTGCCAGCGGGCTTTTGATCGCTGCGTAGACCAGCACGGCCGATGCGCCAAATGAGCCGATGAGCAGCGTGGCGTCCAGCGGTTCAAAAAAAAGGGAAGACAGCAGTGCGCAGCTGCCAATCCCCAGAGCCGATCCGAGCCACGACCAAAAAACCTCGTAGCCCGAGCTGCGCTGCTGCCCGGCGCCGCCACCCTTCATTTTGGCGAGGTAGGTGAGTAGTTTCATGGCCTTGATGTGCCTCTCACGCTGGCGCTGCAGCTTGCCCGGGCAGGTTGCGCGGGCGCCCCAGCTCGTCAATGGCCACGTAGGTTAGCAGCGCCTCGGTCACTTTGATGTAGCGCCCCTGTGCCCTGAAACGCTCGGCATAGACCTCTACCTTGACGGTGATCGATGTGCGCCCGATGCGGGTAGTCTTTGAAAAAAAAGACAAGATGTCGCCCACGCGCACCGGTTGCTTGAAGATGAACTCTTTGACAGCCACCGTCGCGATGCGCCCGCCTGCAAGTCGTGCCGGGATTACCGCACCGGCCAGGTCCACATGGGCCATGACCCACCCGCCGAAAATATCGCCGTTCTGATTACAGTCCGCTGGCATGGGAATGACCTTGAGCACCAGCTCTTCGTCGGTGGGCAGTGGCACGCCAGGCCCATCGTCAATGGTTTGCGAATCAGAATCTGGGGTGGGTATGCTCTCACTCATAGGCCTAATCCTGGTCACAATGCAGATTTGGTTTTTGAACTGAGATTTTCACTCATGCGCCACCAAGGTGTTTCGTCGCTTGCCCAGCCTGCCCCGTCGGCTTTAGGCACAGCCACACGATCGGACTGGACGACCTTGGCTCGGCTCTTCCCCTACCTTTGGGCCTACAAGGTCAGGGTGATGCTGGCTCTGGCCTTCATGGTGGGCGCCAAGTTGGCCAATGTGGGTGTGCCGGTCTTGCTTAAGCAATTGATCGACACCATGAATCCCAGCAACGCGATCACGCCACAGACCCTGCTGGTCGTTCCCTTGGGCTTGCTGTTGGCTTATGGACTTTTGCGTTTGTCAACCACCGTGTTTGCCGAGTTGCGCGAGCTGATATTTGCCCGGGCTACCGAAGGCGCCTCACGTCGCATCGCCTTGCAGGTTTTTCGGCACTTGCACAGCATGAGCCTGCGCTTTCACCTGGAGCGCCAGACTGGCGGCTTGACGCGGGACATTGAGCGTGGATCGCGTGCCGTTAACTCGCTCATCAGTTATTCGCTTTACAGCATTTTTCCGACGCTCATTGAGGTCACGCTGGTACTGACCTATTTGGCGGTGACTTTTGATGTGGGTTTCGCATTGATCACCATCGCGGCTCTGATTCTGTATGTCATCTTCACGGTCAGCGTCACCGAGTGGCGAACCCGCTACCGCAAAGAGATGAATGAGTTGGACTCGCGTGCGCACACCCGGGCTATTGATGCGCTGCTGAACTACGAGACTGTGAAATATTTTGGCAACGAAGAGTTTGAGGCCAGTCGCTACGACGAGAACCTGAAAAAGTACCGCACCGCAGCCATCAAAAGCCAGCGCAGCCTGAGCGTGCTCAATAGCGGCCAGCAGCTGATCATTGCCACCGGTTTGGTAGCAATGCTCTGGCGCGCCACTGAGGGCGTGGTCGATGGCCGCATGACGCTGGGCGATTTGGTCATGGTCAATGCCTTCATGATCCAGCTCTACATCCCATTGAATTTTTTGGGGGTGCTGTATCGCGAGATCAAGCAGGGGCTGACCGATCTGGACAAGATGTTTGGTTTGATGGATCGCGAGCAAGAAATTGCTGATGACCCTGGTGCCAAGGACTTGAAGTTGTCAGACACCACCATCCGGTTCGAGCGGGTAAATTTTTCTTACGACGCGGCGCGGCCAATTCTGCATGATGTGAGTTTTGAGGTGCCCGCTGGCAAGACGGTCGCCGTGGTCGGTCCGTCGGGTGCCGGCAAGTCAACCCTGGCACGGCTGTTGTTCCGTTTTTACGATGTCAGTGACGGGCGCATTTTGATCGGTGGGCAGGACATCCGACGTGTCACCCAGGCCAGCGTGCGCCGCGCCATCGGCATCGTGCCGCAAGACACAGTGCTGTTTAATGACACCGTGGCTTACAACATCGCTTATGGCAGGCCAGGGGCCACGCAGCAAGAGGTGGAGGATGCAGCGCGCGCTGCGCACATCCACGACTTTATTGCCCACACCCCGAAAGCGTATGAGACCATGGTGGGCGAGCGCGGGCTCAAGCTCTCGGGCGGTGAGAAGCAAAGAGTAGCGATTGCCCGCACACTGCTGAAAAATCCCTCGGTGTTGATTTTTGATGAGGCCACCTCGGCGCTGGACAGCGCCAACGAGCGCGCGATTCAGGCCGAACTGAGGAGTGTTTCACGCCATAAAACCACGCTGGTCATCGCCCATCGTCTCTCCACAGTGGTGGATGCACACGAAATCCTGGTGATGGAGGCCGGGCGCATTGTTGAGCGAGGTACACACCGGCAGTTGCTGGCGCTAGGCGAGCGTTACGCCCAAATGTGGGCGTTGCAGCAAAGCAAGGCCCAAGAGGACGCCAGCGTTCGGGCGCCGGTCTAGGGAGTCAGGGCAGTGCGATCTTTCTGTTCTGCCGCATCCAGAGCCTCGATCAACGCTTGCCGCGCCCGCAGCTTGGTCTGGCGGTGTGCGCGTGCATCCAGCGCTTTGGCCTGCTGGGCAGCGTTGTAGGCGGCTTTCATCAAATCTTCGGGTGCGACGACCAGGTCCAGAAAGCCAGCCTCGCGGGCTGCATCTGGGGTGAACACCTCGGCCAGCAACACGGCGCGTTGAAAGGCTGCCGGGCTTAAACGATCGCGCGCCATGGCCAAAGCAGCATACGGCATGGTCATGCCGATCTTGACTTCATTGAGGGCAATTGAAAAAGCGCCTTGGGCACCGATGCGGTAGTCGGCAGCCAGTAGCAAGAAAGCACCTTTGGCCACGGCGTGGCCCGGGCAGGCAACGATCACCGGGCGCGTATGGCACAGCAGACGGCGCGTCAGCCTGAACCCCTGGGCCACCAAGTCCAGTGCAGCCAGTGGGCCTGATTGCAGCACTTTCAAATCGAAGCCGCCGCTGAGAATGCCGGGCTGACCGGTGATCACGACCACAGCCGCGTCGCTTTCAGCCTGATCCAAAGCCAGATTGAAATCCGCAATCAAGGCCGGCGAGACGGCGTTGACTTTGCCGTTGTTCAGGCGCAAGGTGGCAACACCGTCCTCGTGTGTGTATTGCACCAGCGTGCCGGTGGCCTGGGCCGCTGACACACCTGATGTGGCTGGGTTGTGACTCATGCAAGTTCTCCCTATCGGTTGGGGGCAAGTCTAAAACACTCATGCCGGCGCTGTTCAATGCGGGTCCAGCAAGACCGGTGCTCACCGCTACACTGTGCGCTCGCACTGGATTTGATGTCATGGAATTGTTTTTCGCACTTTTGCTGGTGGCCCTGGTGTGGCGAGGCCTCAATGTCCGGGAGCAGTCGGGCAAGGTCAGATTTTTGGCTGAGCGCCTGCAGCCTTTTCGCGTTGAAAAGCACATGGCCGACGTGCAGGTCAACACCATGCGAGCCTTGTCGGAAACGGATCCCGAGCGCCAGGCCTCGATCTGGGCGTTGACCGAGGGCATGCAGTCTGATCTTTGCCGGCAACTCAATGCGTTTGTTTTGGCCTTCGCCAAGGCCGATCCGAATCGCACCCGCGTGAGCCGCTGGGCGATGGCCATTCCCTACCTGACACGTTGGGTGCCCTCGATGTCATTTGACCTGCGCAAGGTTCTGGGTGTGCACGCTGAAGGTCTCCAGTACGCGTGTAACTTGGAGGTGCCTGTGAAAGAAAAGGCCTTTGTGTTCATGGCCGAGATGCTCTTGCTGCAGCACAGTTGTCATTGGTTTTGCCGCTCCAAGCTGATCGCCTCGGCCAGGCTGTGGACTCAGCATCAAACACCTTACGCTCAGGTTTTGGCCAATGTGACGCCAGCTACACGGCGCTCGTATGCGCAATTGCTGAGCTAGGTTTTTGAGGCACGTTTTGTCATGGAAACCAACTGGCTGGAAGATTTTGTGAGCTTGGTGGAGACGCGCAGTTTTAGCCGTTCGGCGCAGTTGCGTCACATCACCCAGCCGGCGTTTTCCAGGCGGATTCAGGCCCTGGAGTCTTGGGCTGGCGTCGATTTGATTGACCGCAGCAGTTACCCCACGCGCATGACGCCAGCCGGTGAGACGCTGTACCAACAAGCGATCGAGCTCTTGCAATCCGTGCAGTCCGCGCGGGCGATGCTGCGCGGGCACTCGACCACTGCGCATGATGTGGTGGAGTTCGCTGTGCCGCACACCTTGGCGTTCACTTTCTTTCCCCATTGGCTCAGTGCCTTGCGTGGGCAGTTTGGCCCGCTCAAAAGCCGCCTGATTGCCTTGAACGTACACGATGCGGTGATGCGCCTGGCTGAGGGCGCATGTGATTTGTTGATTGCTTACCATCACCCATCGCAGCCGTTTCAACTCAGCGCTGATGGGTATGAGTGGCTCAGCTTGGGCCAGGAGGTGGTTGCGCCCTACGCTTGCGCCAACGGCAATGGTCAGCCTCTGCATCTTTTGCCGGGCAAACGAAACCGGCCTTTGCCCTATCTTGGCTACGCTTCAGGCGCTTATATGGCCCGAATGGTTGAGCTGATTCTGAAGGGCTCGCATGCGGCTGTTCACCTGGAGCGCGTCTACGAGACCGACATGGCTGAGGGCTTGAAGGCCATGGCCAAAGAAGGCCACGGTATTGCGTTTCTGCCCAGTAGCGCAGTCAAGGCAGACGTGCAAGCTGGCCGGCTGGTCAGCGCAGCGCCACCTGAACTGAAAGACCTGCAGCTGACCATGGACATTCGAATCTACCGGGCTCTGCCAAGCGCGCCCGGTGGTGACCGTGCTGCTGTCAAACGCAAGTCAAAATCAAAATCTGGCCCACCCAGCAAAGTCAACGAGCTGTGGGACTATCTGGCGAGCCAAAGCCCGCCCGCCTCATGAACCCAAGGGCTTTTATGCCAACATCAACACTTACCCTGACGATTACCCAGCCCGATGACTGGCATTTGCATGTGCGCGATGGCGAGGCGCTTGCTGCGGTGGTGCCGCACTCTGCAAGGCAGTTTGGGCGGGCGATCATCATGCCCAACTTGCGTCCGCCCGTGACCACCACGGAGCAGGCGCTGGCCTACCGAGATCGCATTCGCGCTGCAGTGCCCTCGGGCGTGCACTTCGAGCCCCTGATGACGCTGTACCTGACGGATCGCCTGGCACCCGAGGAGATCGCACGCGCGCGTGCGGCTGGCGTGGTGGCAGCCAAGCTCTACCCCGCAGGCGCAACCACCAACAGCGATGCGGGAGTGACCGATCTGCGCAACATCTACCCCACCCTGGAGGCCATGCAGCGAGAGGGCCTGTTGTTGCTGGTGCACGGTGAGGTCACCTCTTCGGACATTGACCTGTTCGATCGCGAGGCCGTCTTTATTGACAAGCAACTCATACCGCTGCGAAAAGACTTCCCGGAGTTGCGCATTGTTTTCGAGCACATCACAACCCGTGAGGCGGCTGACTATGTGCAAGGCGCCGATCGCTATGTCGGGGCGACGATCACGGCCCACCATTTGCTCTACAACCGCAATGCCATCTTCATGGGCGGTATCCGCCCGCACTACTATTGCCTGCCGGTACTCAAGCGAGAAACCCACCGGCAAGCCTTGGTGGCGGCGGCCACGGGTGGCAGCCCCAAGTTTTTCTTGGGCACTGACAGTGCTCCTCACCCAGCGCACCTCAAGGAACACGCCACAGGTTGCGCCGGTTGCTACACCGCGCACGCGGCCATTGAACTGTACGCACAGGCGTTTGAGGCGGTCGATGCGCTGCATCGTCTGGAGGCCTTCGCCTCCTTTCATGGCCCGGACTTTTATGGCTTGCCGCGCAACACGGGCACTGTCACCTTACGTCGCGAAACCTGGACGCCGCCTGAGGCCTACCCCTTTGGCCAGGGCCAACTTAAACCGCTGGCTGGGGGGCAAGCGCTGGCGTGGCGTCTGGTTTAGGTCAGATCGATTGGAGCGCGCCCTGGCTAGCGCCCTGGCAGCCATGGGCTGAGCGCGCCGCTGATCGCCTGGCCGCGGGCGAACCTGTGGTGCAGGTATTGAATGCCGTCGCCGATGGCCATTGTTCAGTTCGTTTTGTTGATCCCGAAGCGCGAGCAGCCAGCGAAGGCTACGAATCCTTTGTTGCGCGCACAGGCACCTGCCCGACCCGTGACTGCGCACATGATTTTTTCAATGGCTTGGCGTGGTTGGGCTTTCCAAAGACCAAGCGCCTGCTCAACAGCCTGCACCTGGCATTTGCCCAACCGCCCGGCGTTGCCCGAGGCGTTCAGCGCGATGCCTTGACGCTTTTGGATGAGAACGCGCTTTTGCTCGCCGCGCCCGATGAACTTTGGCAGGCCTTGCTGATCAAGGACTGGCAAGCACTTTTTGGCCCGCTGCGGCCCTTGTGGTCGCAGGCCCGGCTGCACCTTTTTGGGCACGCCTTGCTCGAGAAGTTATTGACGCCACGCAAGGCTGTGACAGCACACGTGCTGCGCGTACCACAAGGCTTGGACGCCCTGGACGAGCTGGATGACTGGTTGGCTGGGTACCTGAAGCGTGAGCGCCTCAGTACGGGGATGTTTGCGCACCTGCCCGTGCTGGGTGTGCCAGGGTGGTGGGCCGCCAATGCAAACCCTGGCTTTTACAAGGACCCAACGGTATTTAGGCCCCTGAAGGCGACGCGCTAAATAAGTAAAAACTTTGGGGGCATGTGCCAGGCTCGCGCGGCGCGGTGGGCGCCTGGCCCTAAGATTTCGTCCTTTGCGGCGTCAAGCCGTTTTCATTTCAATGACATCATGAAACGTATTGCTCTTTTTGTGTTGACCAATTTGCTGGTTGTGGTGGTTCTGGGTGTGGTCGCCAGCGTCCTGGGCTTGAACCGCTTTCTCACGGCCAACGGTCTGGACCTGACCGCGCTGCTGGGATTTGCACTGATCATGGGTTTTGGCGGGGCCATTATTTCCTTGCTGATCAGCAAGCCCATGGCCAAGTTCAGCGCTGGTGTGCGCATCATTAACCAACCCAGCAACGCAGACGAAGCATGGATTGTCGAGACGGTGCGCAAACTGGCCGATCAGGCCGGTATCGGCATGCCTGAGGTGGGGATTTTTGAGGGTGCGCCCAACGCATTTGCCACCGGCGCGTTTCGCAATTCCGCCCTGGTGGCGGTCAGCACTGGGCTGCTGCAAGGCATGACCCACGAGGAAATCGAAGCGGTGATTGCCCACGAGGTGGCGCACGTGGCCAATGGTGACATGGTGACCATGACCTTGATCCAAGGGGTGATGAATACTTTTGTGGTGTTCCTCAGCCGGGTCGTTGGCTACGCAGTCGACAGCTTTTTGCGTAAGGGCGAAGCGCGTTCGGCAGGCCCTGGCATCGGCTACTTTGTGACAACCATTGTTCTGGACATCATCTTGGGCTTTGCTGCGGCAATTGTGGTGGCCTGGTTCAGCCGGCAGCGCGAGTACCGCGCAGATGCCGGTGCGGCCCAACTCATGCATCGCAAACAGCCGATGATCAATGCCCTGGCCCGCCTGGGCTCCATGCAGTCGGGTGAGCTGCCCAAGAGCGTGGCGGCGTTTGGCATCACCGGTGGTATCGGGCAGCTGTTTGCTACCCATCCGCCACTGGAAGATCGGATTGCCGCCCTGCAAAAGGCTTGACTGGCACGCTCCCCAGGGCCGTGCCTCATGGCCGGTTAGAAGTCGAGCTTGCCCACTGCGTTGGAGACGGCAAACTTGCTGCGCGCAAATTCGCTGCGGTTTTTGTCCAGGCGCTTGAGGTCGTAGAGGTAATTGACCATCAGGCCATAGGACTGTTTGAGGCCTTTTGTCGATGGATCACCGGCCCAATTGATGCGCTCGATGAGCGCGCCATTGCCCAAGTGAAAACGCGCCACCGGGTCCAGCGGTTTGTCGTTTGCGAGCTCCTGACTGAGGTAAAAGGCAGCGCATTGCATGATCAGGTGCGCGCTGTCGGACTGGACATCGAACTCGGCGCAGCGCTCAGCCGCTGCCAATAAATCACTGCCCTGCGGCGAAGCGACTCCCCACTGGGTGGCCAAGGTCTTGCGCGTCTTGGCATCAAGCCTTTGCATCATGTCATCGGCGTGGTTATTCAACCAGTTGCGAAAGCCTGGTATGGGTGACAAGGTAGCAAAGGTGCGCAGGCGCGGAAACTCGTCTTTGAGAATTTCCACCACACGCTTGATCAGCGAGTCGCCAAAACTCACGCCGCGCAAACCCGTTTGGGTGTTGCTAATCGAATAAAAAATCGCTGTGGTCGCTTTGCTCAAGTTGGCGCTGGCCGCGCTCTCATCGAGCAGCGGCGTGATCGATCCGGGCAGCTCATCAAGGAGCGCGACTTCCACAAAAATCAAGGGCTCATCGGGCATCTGCGGGTGAAAAAAGCCGTAGCAGCGTCGATCCGAGTCGAGCCGGTTTTTCAAGTCGCCCCAACCCCGGATGTCGTGCACCGCCTCGTAGCGGATTAGTTTTTCAAGCAGTGACGCTGGTGAGTCCCAGCTGATGCGTTGCAGGGACAAAAAGGCCACGTCAAACCAAGTGCTGAACAATTGCTCCAGCTCGGCGTCAAGTGCCTGCAATCGCTTATCAGACTTGAGTTTTTTGAGCAGTTCGGCGCGCAGGTTGACCAAAAAGCGCAGGCCCTCGGGCAGCACCGCAAAACGCTGCAGCAAACGGGTACGCGGCGAGTGCAGGGCTCTGCGCAAAGCGATCTCGGCCTGACCGTTGTCGGGTTCTTGCTGAGCGGCCAGGTAGCGTTCGCTTGCGGCCTGAACCTCGGTGGGGTCAGGCGCGAAATGGTGGCTGATCAGCAGCCAAAGCTCATGCCGCGCAGCCTCGTCGGCCTGCTCGTACCACTGGGCGATGTCGCGTGCCCGCCGCCCGCCTTCAACCTCGCTGATCAGCGGGTCGGCGATGCCTTCGAGTTGCGCCAGCAAAGCCAGCAGCTGGCGCGGCGACAGGGCCTCTTTGTCCTGGGTCCAGATGGCGCGAAGGCGCGCTGGTAAGGTCAGCCGCTCAGCAGGCTCGCTCGGCGTGGGCCGGGCTTGGCCCATGGCGCTGAGTTTTTTCATCAAGCTGTTGTCAGGCAATAGTGCTGTGACTTTTTGGCTGAGCCATTGGCGGGTGTTCATGGGTGTACTCAATGCATGGCGGGGATTTGCCGGTTTGGGGTCAAGCCAGGTAACCGGGGCCCGAGCATGATAAATCGGCGTGTGTGCAGATCGTGACGCAGGTGTGGCGCGCGCCAGCGGGGCCAGGTGGGTGTGAAGGTGGGTGCGAAAGCGTGCGGTGTGCTCAGAGCTTGGACAACGCCTGCGCCACCGCCTCGGCCAGCTTGATGCCATCCACACCCGCTGACAAGATGCCGCCAGCGTAGCCCGCACCTTCCCCGCCAGGGAAAAGGCCGTTGGTGTTCACGCTTTGCAGCTGCTCGTTGCGCGGGATGCG
>JAURGS010000059.1 GCA_030833685.1 Rhodoferax sp.
CGCCCGCTTAAACGTGCCATCCAGCAGCGAATCGAAAATCCGCTGTCGAAGTTGCTGCTCGAGGGTGTATTTGGGCCCAAGGATGAAATCAGGGTTGACGTGGATCCGATTCGGGACCCTGGCAAGTTCAGTTTCGCCAAAACTTAAGGCTACTTGATTGGTGCCAGTCGCCTGTGGCGCAGGCGACTTTGGCTAAGATGCGGGTATGAATCCCGCCAGCACTGTTGTCGACACGCCAGATGTCGTGCCTTTGAAGCAGGACGCCAGCGTGATTGGCTTGGTGTCCATGGCCCACTCAAGCTCGCACTTCGGCCATCTTCTGCTGCCGCCCTTGTTTCCGGTTTTTATGACCGAGTTCGATCTGGGCTTTGCGCAACTCGGGCTTTTGATGACAGTGTTTTTTGTTATCTCTGGCTTTGGTCAGGCCCTGGCTGGGTTTGTGGTGGACCGCATCGGTGCTCGCCCTTTGTTGCTGGTGGCCATTGGCCTGTTCACTGGGGTGTGTTTGCTCGCGGCCAATGTCACGGGTTACGTCGGTTTGCTCGGTGTTGCCGCGCTCTCGGGCTTGGCCAACGCCACTTTTCACCCGGTTGACTTCACCATTCTGAACCAACGGGTCTCCAGCGCGCGGCTGGGCTACGCCTACAGCGCGCATGGATTGGCTGGCAACCTGGGTTGGGCCTTGGCCCCGGTGTTTTTGGCAGGCATGACTTTGTGGCTGGACTGGCGCAAAGCGTATCTGGCGGCAGCTCTTTTATATGCACTGGTGTGGTTGGTTCTTTACCTGCACCGGGCCAAGTTGCTAACCGCGGTGGCTGTGAAGACGCCGCAAGCCGCGCCTGAGCACAGCCTGGCCTTTATGCGCCAAGCGGTGGTCTGGTTGTGTTTTGGCTACTTTTTGTTTTCAACCATCACGCTGGCCGTGGTTCAGAATTTTTCGGTGCCTATTCTTCGGGCCATGCACAACATCAGCTTTCAGGCCGCGACCCTGACTGTGACTGCTTATATGCTGTGTGGCGCGGCGGGCATGTTGGCTGGTGGCTTTCTGGCGGCGCGGGCGCAGTCAGTCGACCGCGTGGTGGCCTTGGCCATGGGCTCGGCTGCTTTGTTGTTGGTGCTGTGCGCCACCAGCTGGCTTGGGCCTTTCCTCACCATGGCCGTGCTGGCCAGTACCGGTTTTGCCATTGGCATTGCCGCACCCAGCCGTGATCTGATGGTGCGCAAAGCCACGCCCAAGGGTGCTACGGGCCGGGTCTATGGCCTGGTCTACTCTGGCTTTGATGTCGGCCTGGCGCTGGCGCCCTTGATGTTTGGTTTGCTGATGGACCAGGAACACTATGTGCTGACCTTGCTGGGTGCCGCCATGACCCTGGCGCTGAGCATCTTTTTCGCGTTAGGCGTTGGCCAGCGCACTGTTGCAACCGTGAGCGCTGTGCGCGCCTGACTCACCATGACCACTTCTGCCCAAGCCGAATTTGGCGGCCATCTTCTTGTTCAGTGCCTGGTTGCGCAGGGCGTCAGCCACGTGTTTGGCGTACCAGGCGAGAGCTATCTGGCCGTGCTCGATGGCTTTTACCAATACCGTGACCAAATCCAGTTCGTCATCAACAGGCAAGAGGGTGGCGCCGCCTATATGGCCGAGGCACATGGCAAGCTCACTGGTCGCCCGGGGGTGTGTTTTGTGACCCGCGGCCCGGGTGCCACCAATGCTTCCATCGGCCTTCATACTGCGTATCAAGACAGCACGCCAATGGTTCTTTTTGTTGGCGATGTGGCCAGTGACATGCGCGATCGCGAGGCTTTTCAAGAAGTGAATTACCTCAGCTTTTTCGGCCCCAGCACCAAAGGCATGGCCAAGCTGGTTGAGCGCATTGATGATGTGCGGCGCATCCCCGAGTATGTGTCCAGGGCATTCGCAACCGCGATGAACGGGCGCCGTGGTCCGGTGGTGCTGGTCTTGCCCGAAGACATGCTGACCCAGCCTGTTGAGCAGGATGCTGCAGGCCGCGTCCCCAAGGCCTTTCCCCGAGCAGCCTTGGTTGAAACCGGCTGCCCTCAGGCCAGCGTTCATGCCTTGCGTGACATGCTGCAAAAGGCACAGCGGCCCATGGTGATTGCCGGGGGCAGTGGCTGGACAGCGCAGGCCGCCCAAGATCTGCAGCGTTTTGCTGAGAACTGGACGCTGCCTGTAGCCAATGCATTTCGGTTTCAGGACACGTTTGACAACCACCACCCGCTGTATGCTGGCGATGTCGGTTTGGGCATTAACCCAGCGCTGGGCAAACGTATTGCTCAAAGTGACCTGCTGATTGCATTTGGGCCGCGTCTGGGCGAAATCACCTCGGGCAGTTACGCCTTGATTGCCGCACCTGAGCCCAAGCAGGCTTTGGTGCATATCCATACCAGCGCAGAAGAACTCAATCGGGTCTTCCAGACACAGCTGGCCATTCATGCTGGTATGCCAGCGGCTGCGCAGGCGTTGGCTGGGCTGAAAGGGCCCGACAAGGCGGCCTGGCATGACTGGAGCCTGGCGTGCAACGAAGACTATGTTGCCAACACCCGTGCTGCACCCCTGGGCAGTTTGCCCGCAGATACCGATCGCGGTTTGGTGAATATGCCCGAGGTGATTGCAGTGCTGCAAAAGCATTTGCCAGCAGACGCGGTGCTAACCAATGGTGCGGGTAATTTTGCGAGCTGGTTGCACCGCTACTTTCGCTACCACGGACTGGTCAAGGGTCACAAAACGCAGTTGGCACCCACCAATGGTGCAATGGGTTACGGCGTGCCAGCGGGCATCGCCGCGGCGATCACCACGCAACGCACGGTGATCACGCTAGCGGGCGACGGTGACTTTCTGATGACTGGTCAGGAGCTCGCCACGGCGGCGCAATTTGGTGCCAAGACGATCGTGATCGTGCTCAACAACGGCATGTACGGAACGATTCGCATGCACCAGGAGCGCGAATACCCTGAGCGGGTGGCGGGGACTGCGTTGGCTAACCCTGACTTCGCAGCGCTAGCGCGCGCCTATGGCTATGCGGGCCAACGGATTCATAAAACCCAAGAGTTTGAAGCCGCGTTTCTGGCCGCGCTGGAGCGACCGCAAGGTACAGTAATTGAAATCATTCAGGAGCCGCAGGCGATTACCACGCGCGCCAGTTTGAATGACATTCGTCAGGCTGCCCTCAAGCGCCGCGCCACTTAAGTTGGTGCTGGTTTGTGTTTGGGGGCCGTGGCGAAAAGCCCCAGTGAAAGCGCCGTCCCTAGCAAAATGACCGGAGCGCACATCAGCATCCAGGCTGTGATGCTTTCATCCAGAAACACCATGCCGTAAATATTGGCAAATACCGGGATCAAAAAGGTGACGGTCAGCGAGGTGGCAGCGCCGAGTTTTTCGATCAAGCGAAAAAACAGCACGTAGGCGATGGCCGTGCAGAAAATGCCCACCACCAAGACCGAAACCCAGGCCTGCAGACTCGGTGTCTGTGCGGGCCAGAGCCAAATGGTGGGAAGCAGCAGTGCAAGCGTTGCACCAACTTGGCTGCCGGTGGCAACCACCAGGGCGTTGATGCCCACCAGGTGGCGACGGGTGAAGCTGGCTGCCAGGCCATAACACAAGCAAGCAGCGAAACAAGCCAGGATGCCCAATGCACTTGAGTAACCGCTGGCGTTCGGTTTGAAGCTCGCTTTGCCCCAGGCCAGCATGGCCACACCCACAAAGCCAATGATCAGACCCAAAACTCTGAGGCCTTGCGGGCGGTCTTTTAGCCACACCCAGGCCACCAGTGCGCCGAACAGGGGGACAGTGGCATTGATCAGTGAAGTCAGGCCAGTTGAAAGTGACAGCAGGGCGTAGGCAAAGAACGCAAAAGGCAGGCCCGAATTGATGGTGCCAAGAAAAAATATTTTTCGCCAGTGCTGGCCCAGAGTAGGCAGCTGCTTTCGCGCGATGACCAGAGGCAGCAGAAAAATGGCAGCAATTGCCACGCGAACGCCCGCAGTTGGCAGTGGCCCGAATTCGGTGGTGCTGAGCCGCATGAACAAAAAAGACGATCCCCACAGGGCAGCGAGCAGCAAAAATTCAGGCAACCAACTGCCCAGACGATCGGGGGTTTTCAAAATACGCCTTCGAGATGGAGCAATGAGGCTTTGCGATCCAAGCCGCCGGCATAGCCGGTGAGCTGGCCTTTGGCGCCCAACACGCGGTGGCATGGGATGACCAGACTCAAAGGGTTTTTGCCAATGGCAGCTCCAACAGCCCGCACCGCTTTGGGTTTTTGCAGGGTTTGGGCAATGTCTTGGTAGCTGCGGGTATGGCCATAGGTAATCGTGCTCAGGGCTGCCCAGACTGTGCGCTGAAACTCGCTACCAAAGACGATGGCGATAGGCAGGTCAAAGCGCTCTCTCAGCCCCGCAAAGTAGTCAGCCAGTTGTTCTTCAGTTTGCTTGAGCACTGGGTTGGTGGTAACTACGGGGATATGGCTGAGACCCGGCTGGTGTGTTTGTCCATCGAACCACAGGCCAATC
This sequence comes from Rhodoferax sp., assembly GCA_030833685.1. Taxonomy (GTDB): domain Bacteria; phylum Pseudomonadota; class Gammaproteobacteria; order Burkholderiales; family Burkholderiaceae_C; genus Rhodoferax. The sequence goes on from JAURGS010000059.1 coordinate 4,528, forward strand.
AGTGCATCGGGCCTGGCCAGCAGGTGGATGTCACCCAGCGGGCTCTTGAAGACGGTGCGCTGGGCATCGGCTGGAATTTGCATCGGCGAATCATACGGGAGATGTTTGCGTGAACGCTAAAACATTGGGCTATCGCAAACCCGTGCTTTAGGTGTAACGCTGTTTAACAACTCGGGATGCGTGTAGCTGCTCAGCAGCGATGAAGATGACACGCTATTCCAGGCCCTTGCGTCAGACGGTGCCGGTCAGCAAAGATTGGGCTCATAGAATCACAGGCACAGAGGTGCATGATTTTTTGGTTTTAAAGAAAGTGCTCATTCATGAAGTTAGCGGACTCCATCTTCAAGGCCTATGACATTCGTGGGGTGGTGCCCACCACGCTTGATGAACAGCTTGCGCGCGGCCTTGGTCGCGCCTTTGCAACGGTTGCCAGACGTGAAGGGCAGACGCGAATTGCTGTCGGGCGAGACGGCCGTCTCAGCGGCCCGGGTCTGGCCAAGGCATTGATTGAAGGTCTGATGGACGCGGGTGCTGAGGTGATCGACATCGGCATGGCCACCACACCCATGCTGTACTTCGCAGCGAACACGCAATGTCAAAGCGGCATCCAGGTGACTGGCAGTCACAACCCCAAGGACTACAACGGCTTCAAGATGGTGATGGGTGGGCGGGCCATCTACGGCGATGAAATCCAGGCGCTGCGCCAGGTGATGGTTGATGAGAGCTGGGAGCTGCGCCCTGGGGCAAGCGTGCGCTCGGTGGACGTGTTACCGGCCTACACCGCGCGCATCGTGCAGGACATCAAGCTTGCTCGCCCCATGAAAATCGTGGTCGATTCAGGGAACGGTGTGGCGGGTGCGTCAGCGCCCGCAATCCTGCGCGCGATTGGCTGCCAGGTGACAGAGCTGTTCAGCGAGGTCGACGGTGAGTTTCCCAACCACCACCCGGACCCAAGCAAGCCAGAAAACCTGCATGATCTGATTGCCGTCTTGCAAGCTGGCGATGCCGAGCTAGGCTTGGCCTTTGACGGTGATGGCGATCGACTCGGCATAGTCACGCGTGATGGGGCTACGATTTATCCGGATCGCCAGATGATGCTGTTTGCACAGGATGTGCTTAGCCGTGTGCCAGGCGGGACGATTTTGTTTGACGTGAAGTGCACACAGCGCTTAGCTCCAGCCATTGAGGCCGCGGGCGGCAAGCCCCTGATGTTCAAGACCGGGCACTCGCTGATCAAAGCCAAGATGAAAGAAATCAACTCACCGCTGGGTGGTGAGATGAGCGGCCATATTTTTTTCAAGGAGCGTTGGTTTGGGTTTGATGACGGTACCTACGCGGGGTGTCGCCTGCTGGAGATCCTTAGTGGCTCACCCGATGCCAATGCCGTCTTGAGTGCCTTGCCCACCAGTTTTTCAACGCCTGAGTTGAACGTCAAATGCGCCGAAGGTGAACCCCACGCGCTGGTGAAAACACTGGTTGCGCAGGCGGACTTTGCCAAGCCTGCAACCATCAACACCATCGATGGCCTGCGGGTTGACTGGCCCGATGGCTTTGGATTGATTCGGGCCTCCAACACCACGCCGGTGCTGGTTTTGCGCTTTGAGGGTCACACGCAAGCGGCGCTCGACCGAATCCAGAGCCAGATGCTTGCAGCGCTCAAGGCCATCAAGCCCGATGCGCAGCTCGATGCTGCGGCGCATTGATACGACGACTGGACTGATGTTTTTGCATCTAGCCCGCCGCTGAAAAGCGGATGCGGTGATCTGGCCGCTTTGGAATTCTCTGCTCAGGCTACCGGCGCCTGTTTTATCCGTAAAGCAATTTTTCGGGTGCAAGCCCGGGGCGCTCAAACCGCACGCATAAGCGCGAGCAAAGCGTTGACTCGGCCCGCTTGTTGTCCTGTTTGGGGATCGGTTTGGTTGGATTCGGGGCTGGATCCAACAGGCGCTTTGAGCAATGCAGCTGCGATTTCTTCCGGCCCTTGTGCCAGCACGCTAAGTCCGGCTGTTTGCAGTTCTTGGTAGCTCTCCGCGAAATTGGCGACGTGGGGCCCATGGATGACGTTTCGATTGAGGACCACCGCTTCATAGGGATTGTGGCCACCGACGGGTACCCAGGAACCGCCGACCATGGCCACACGAGCCAGCCGGTACCACAAACCTAATTCTCCGATGGTGTCTGCGATGTAGTAAGGCCCGGGGGAAGGAAGCGTTTGTCCCTTGCTGCGAATGGGGGTGTCTGGTGCACATATGCCCTGCAAAAGAGGACCTCGCTTTGGGTCACGGGGAACAAGCACCAGGAGTGCATCGGGTTGCTGCTCGCGCAGCAATGCAAATGCCTTCAAAACTAAAGTTTCTTCTTCGGCGTGACTCGATGCCAACACATAAAGGGGACGACTGCGCAGTTCGCTCCTCCAAAGCGCAAGGTCGGTCGTGTTCACCGCCAGGGGAGGTGCCATGGCCTTGATGTTGCCGGTGATCACAATTTGCTGATCACGCGCACCCAATGCCCTTAGATGCTGGGCTGACTCTACATTCTGGGCCCAGATTGCATCAAAACCCCGCAGTAGGGGCTGGTAAAGCCAACGGCCCCAGCGCCGTTTGTTCGCTGTGCGCCTATCCAAGCGAACATTGACCAAAGCATGAGGAATACGCCGCACCGACGTGGCTGCGATGAGCGACGGCCAAAGGTCCATTTCGCACCACAGGGCTAGATTTGGTTGCCAGTGGTCGAGAAATCGCGCCACGTTGACAGGCGTGTCGACGGGCGCAAATGCGTGGCGAAAAGCCGGTCCAAGCAGCTGCTGACTCAGGGCTTGGCTAGAGGTGCGCGCCGTGGTGGTGATCAAAAACTGAAGGTCAGGGCTTTGCTCGTGCATGCGCTTTAGCAGCCCCACGAGGGCAAGCGCTTCGCCCACCCCAACGGCATGCCCCCATACCAGCATGCCTTTTGGGCGCGCGGGCGCCTCCAGCATCCAGCGTTGGTTCAATCCATGCGCGGTCTCCTTACCGCTACGCAGCCGTCGCCGTAACCACCATGCCCACACTGGCGTGAGGGCCTGAAAAATCCAGCCGTAAACACGAACAGCCGTCCCGCGCTCGGTGGTCATGGTTGATCGTACTGTTGCAGCCAGGGTAAGAAGACGGCCATGTGTTTGGCTACAGATCCAGTGTGGTGCGAGTTAAAGCGCTTGGTTCTCTCAACCAAGATTCGGTAGGTGTCGGGCTCGGTGAGTACTTTCGCGATTTGATTGGCTAAATCGTCGCCGTCGCGGGCCTGGTGCAGAACACCCGCTTGGAGCGCCTCAACGGCAGGGTATTCGATGCCACGAATGCTCGGCCCGGTCCAAACGGGCTTGTTAATGGCCAAGGGCTCGATGATGTTGTGTACTGAGCGCTGACCAAAAGAGGAGCCGACCACAACCACATGGCTGAGTTCCAGGTAAAAGTACATCTCTCCGATCGAATCCCCAAGCAAGACATCAACATCACCCCAGCTGGGCGCATCCCGCCATTGCAATGAGTTATCGAACGCCTGGCTTCGTCTGAGGGTACGCAGTCCAGCCGCTTGGATAAGATCGAAAACGACATTGAAGCGCTGTGGGCTGCGAGGCACATACACGAACAGGGGCGCGGGCAAGTGACCTTGCAACAAAATTTGTCTCAACCGTTGCATGGTGCCAAGAAAGACCTCGTCTTCCCCGACGATTGCGCTGGCGATACAGATGATCGGCCTGCCATGGAGTTCAGCGCTTTGCAAGGTTTGGCGTGCAGCTGCGATGTGCAAATTCGAAATTGGCAGCTCAAAACGGGTCTCCCCGACCACGGCTACATGCTGACAACCCAGCGCATGGAATCTCTTGGCGTGTAAGTCCGATTTGCACATGACCAAGTCATACGCTTTGAAGAGGTGGGCACGAAACCCGCCCCAGCGTTGGTCGCGCTCAAAGCTCGCTTTCGGGTACTGTGCGTTGGCCATCGCCAAGGGCACGCCCGAGCGGCGAACCGTCGCCAGCAGCACTGGCCAAGTGTCAATTTCCGTCATCACCGCGCACCGAGGTAGGACGCGGCCCAAGAATAGGCTCACCGCCCAGCTCAGCTCCAAAGGCGCATAGGCTAACTGCATTTGACCACTGGCCAGGGCTGCACCAAAAAGCTTGTCTGCGCTTTGCCGGCCTGCCGGTGTCAGCGTGGTCAAAAACACGGGTAGACCTTGGTCCAGCAAGGCCCAAATCCAAGGTGCGGCGCCACGCATTTCACCCATGGACGCGCAGTGCACCCAGATAGGGTTTTTAAGTCGGCAATGGACCAGTCCGAATCGTTCCCGCCAAAACCTGCGATACAGCGGCTCTTTGGTGCCTCGCCGCCAAAGTATCGACGCCAATAAAGGTAGAAATAAATGCCAGAGCAACTCGTAGACCCTGATGGCTAAGCCCAGACCCAGGGTCGGAAACTCAGAGCGAATGGCATGGCTTGAACGATGTGTCATGGTTGCGCCTAGGGTCTTCTCGTTGAGTATAGTTAGGCTATGCCTTATGCCCTAACTGAATGGACCGCTGTTGTACCTATTCGAGCGGGCTCGAGAGGGCTTCCTGGCAAGAACGTTCGTGAATTGGCGGGCAAGCCCTTGTATCGTCACGCTGTTGACACAGCACTTCAAGCCGGCGCCAGCCAGGTACTGGTCAGTACGGACATCCCCGAGGTCTTAAATGCCGATCATCCCGTTGGCGTTCGCTTAATTTTCCGCCCCGATGAATTGGCCGGCGACGGCGTCGACATGGCGCCTGTGATGCTTCATGCCTTAAAGACCTGTGACGTTAGCGGCCCAGTGGTATTGTTGCAGGCTACCTCACCGCTACGCCAAGCGGCAGATGTGCTATCCGCGCTGGAGCAATTGCTGAGCGGACAGTTTGACCTTGTCATGTCCGTGACCCCCGCGGAGAGCGCAGTGCTCAAATGGGGCTTTGTGGCCGTCGAGGGTCGGTATCAGCCTTTGTCTGAGGCCAGGTACTGTTTTGCCAACCGGCAGAGCTTGCCGCCTGTATTTAGGCCTAATGGTGCGGTGTACGCGATGCAGGCCGATTGGTTTGTGACCAATCGAGGGTTTGTCACTGAGCGCATTGGCACGGTGATCATGCCTGCTGAACGTAGCCGAGACATTGATAATCTGTCCGACTTTGAGTACTGTGCGCAGCAAATGTCGAATAGCCCTGAAAAAAAAGCGTCATGAAAATTGCCCATCGCCTTATTGGTCCCGAACATCCTCCTTTGGTCGTAGCAGAAATCGGCATTAACCACGGTGGCAGCCTGGAAGTGGCCAAAGCCATGGTGAATGCCGCCCGCATGGCCGGCTGTGAGATGGTCAAGCACCAGACGCATTTTGTTGATGATGAGATGACGGATGAGGCCAAGAGCATTTTCCCGCCCAATGCAGACAAGTCCATTTGGGATGTCATGCAGGAGTGCGCCCTGTCAAAAGACGATGAAATTGCGCTCAAGCAATATGCCGAGTCGCTTGGGTTAATCTATATTTCAACCCCGTTTTCTCGCGCTGCAGCTGATTTCCTGGCAGAGATTGACGTGGCGGGTTTCAAGATTGGTTCGGGTGAATGCAATCATGTGCCACTGATTCGGCACATCGCCAGTTTCGGCAAGCCCATCATCATGAGTACGGGTATGCAGACGATTGACAGCTTGCGTGCGCCGGTGGCTGCGCTTGACGCCTCTCATGTTGAGTACGCACTCTTGGAGTGCACCAATTTATACCCGTCGCCCCCGGAAATTGTGAGCCTTCAGGGTATCTCCGAGCTTCGGGCGGCGTTTCCGCAGGCGGTGATTGGGTTTTCCGATCACAGCATTGGCCCAAGCATGGCCTTGAGCGCTGTCGCACTTGGCGCGTGTATTTTGGAGCGCCACTTTACAGATACTCGCTATCGCAAGGGACCAGACATCAGCTGTTCGATGGACCCAGCGGAACTGCGCTTCTTAATTGACCGATCCAAAGAAATTCACACCGCCTTATTCAATCCTAAAGTTCGCACAGCGCCAGAGGAGGATGTCTATCGCTTTGCGCGCGGCTCCATCGTCGCTGACAAAGACTTGCCCGCCGGGTATGTCATTACCGAGCGAGACATCTGGGCTAGGCGCCCAGGCTCTGGCGAAATTTCGGTGCAGCATTTCGACCGCTTGATCGGCGCACGAACTCGCCAGGCTCTTCGACGAAATCAGCAGCTCAAATGGTCGGACCTTGAGGGCGTGGAGCCCCAGACATGAGTGGTAAAGGGCTCGAGATGCCCAAGTTAGTGACCGGTAAGCGTCTGCTATTTGTGACCGGCACCAGGGCTGACTTTGGCAAGCTCGAGCCGCTTGCCAAGGCGGCCCGGGACGCTGGCTTTCAGATCAGTTTTTTTATCACGGGCATGCACATGATGGCCCGCTACGGCGAGACCCGCCTGGAGGTTAAGCGCTTTGCAGGCGCAGAGTTCTTTGAGTTTGTCAATCAGCGTGAAGGTGATGCGCTCGAATTCATATTGAGCAAGACGATTTTGGGTTTCTCCGACTTTGTGCACGAGCATCGGCCAGATTTGGTGGTGATACACGGGGATCGGGTCGAGGCGTTGGCAGCGAGTATTGTTTGCGCTATGCGCTACATCCGCTCTGCGCATATCGAAGGTGGAGAGGTCTCCGGAACGATTGATGAAAGCATTCGTCACTGCAACACCAAACTTTGCACAACCCACTTTGTCAGCAGCGATTCTGCGAAGGCGCGTGTGCAAGCGCTGGGTGAGCCACCTGAGCGAGTTTTCAATATCGGTTCTCCAGAGCTCGACGTTCATGCCGGTCCATCGGGCGTTGCTATTGAAGAAGTTAAAGCGCGCTACGGTATACCTTTTGATGACTATGGGATCGCGATGTTTCACCCGGTTACCTCTGAGCAAGACACGATCGGCGAACAGGCCAAGAGCTTGTTCGGTGCGCTGGAGTCCAGCGGCAGATGCTTTGTTGTGATTGCTCCCAACAACGACCCCGGTACGGAA
>JAURGS010000005.1:0-13888 GCA_030833685.1 Rhodoferax sp.
AGCAAAAGCGGCCATGTCGCATACCGAGCCGGGGTCGGTGGCCAGCACCTTAAGGACTTGACCAGGAGTCATGTCGGTAAGGGCTTTTTTTGTTTTCACAATCGGAAGCGGGCATGCCAGTCCGGATGCATCAAATTCTTTGTCGAAGTCCATGGGTATCTCCTTGATTCAAACGCCAGGCCTAGGCGGCACAGACGCCCACTGTACACGGTGTTCACTGCTTTGGTGCTTTCCCATTCTAGGTTTCAACGTACTTCTGCCTATTGCCGCGATGGGTAGGGCGGCCTAATCCCAACGGGTGATGCATCCAAAAAATCCAGTGAGATCACCAGAGAGCCTGCACCTTACCCTTGACCACACGCGACTCGATCTTGCGCAAAGGACTGTTTCCTTTTTTGATGCACTCGCCGCTCTTGATGTCGAACTGCCACTGGTGCTTGGGGCAGGTCAGCGTGTTGCCCTGCAGCGCCAGTTCCGGGATGTTGGTGCTTTGGTGTGGGCAGCGGCTGTCATAAACCTGGTAGCTGCGCTTGTTGCGGTAGACGAACAGGCCCCGCCCGTCACAGTCCAGTCGCAGGACATCGCCGTCCGCTACGGCGCTAGTCGGTGTGACATCGTGCCAGACGGGTGCCTCGCCACGTAAGGCTGCCGGCTGGAAACCGGGTATGTCCATGTCCAGAATGATGTCGGTTGCCCAAACAATTTTTGCCAGGCCAAGCGCCGGAAAAGCCATCAATAGAGCGTCAATGACTTCCATGGGCGTACACCCCTCGCGCAAAGCCCGAGAAAGGTATTGCCGCAGGCCACGCTCGGTCTGCGAGTGCACTTTGGTGATCACCGAAATCAGGTTTCGGGTTTTGGGGTCCAGGTGCTTGCCAGTTTCTTTGAGAAACCTGAAGTAATGGCTCATGGTCTCAGGCCGCGCCTGAACCAGGTAAGTGAGTGCGTCGCTCAAGATAAGGTCTCCGGTGAAAAGCAGTTAAATTACAAGGGCCCCCACTCCAAAGGCGCAACAAGAACGCCTGCCGCGGCGGGTTCAGCCCAGACGGCGCCTGTCGTGTGGCGACGCCGACGTTATTTTCATCCAGACCAGTTTCAAATGGGTGTGGCGTGGTGAAAAAAGCCTGAAATCCCGAGGTGAGCCGTCGACCTTGGCATATGGATATGACGAATTTGTCGTTTGAAATGTCTCTTGTCGGGTGCAAAATCGCGTCAAAGGAGTTCCCAATGAACCATCTCAAGCCTGAAGAAGCCCACGAAATACTGCAAAAAAGCCCGAATACCCTTTTGATCGATTGCCGCACAGAGGCCGAGTTTTATTACGTTGGCCACCCCACCGATGCGGTCAACATTGAATGGAACATGGGCTTGGACTTTGAGGTGAACCCGCATTTTGCCGACCAGGTTTTGCGCATGGCGGGCCGCAAGGACCGGCAGATCATTTTGATATGCCGCAGTGGCAAGCGTTCAGTTGACGCCGGCCTGGCCCTGGAAGACGATGGGTTTAGCAATGTGAGTAATGTGCTCGAAGGTTTTGAGGGGGAACTCGACGGTCAACACCATCGCGGTACCAACGGTGGTTGGCGCATGCGTGGCTTGCCCTGGCGACAGCTTTAACAGCCTGTGCGTCAATGGCCTGCCCGATCCAGTCCGTGCCTGGGCGGGCGGAGCGTACTGAACGAAGCAAGGCCTTGCATTCAGCGTCTTTCTTGGGTTCTGAAATGCCAGCTTGGTAGTGCCCCCGGGTAACGTGCCGCCCCAAGGTTTCATCGCTCCGCGTACGCGCTCGGCGCAGCCTGGCCTGTTCTCTTGTGTTGATTATTTGAACGCGTTGTGCAGCGTTGCCCTGGTTATTGCGCGGGCTGAACGCGATCATGGAGTCTGACCGGTGCGATAGACTTGCTGCCCAGGACGACACCGCGCCACAAGCACGATCGGTCTTGGTTTTGTCTTGATGGGCCACAGGCCGCTGCCAAACAGTGCTTGCTGCGGCGTCCGATTCATTCACAACGCGATTCTTCATGAAGCTCTGCATCGTCTCTGACAGCCACGACCGTGCACCCATGCTGGCGGCAGCTGTGAAGGCGGCTCGGGATTTAGGCGCCCAGGCCGTGATCCACTGCGGCGACTTGATCGGCGCCATGACGCTTAAGCCCGTTCTGGCGCTGGGGCTGCCCATTCACCTGGTGCACGGCAACAACTTGGGGGATACCCATGCGCTGTGGCGCTTGGCGTTGTCCTCGCAGGGCGTTTTGCAGTACCACGGCGCGGATGCCCAGCTCTCGTTCAATGGGCTACGCATTTTTGCGACCCATTACCCCCATTACGCCCGGGGCATGGCCTGCACTGGCGACTTTGATGTGGTGTGTTGTGGCCATGAACATGTGGCATCCATTGAGCAACAAGCCCATGTCAAAGGGGGACACACCTGGTTGCTCAATCCCGGCACAGTAGCTGGCTTGGGTGGGCCCGCCACCTGGATGCTGGCTGATCTTGACACCCTGACGTTCTCGGTGCAATCAGTACTTGTCTGAAGGAATTTGTTTTTTGGCGCGTGTGGCCGCTGTCCGGTGTGCAAGGCGATTGTTTGTGCTTATAGCCCCATAGATTTTTTTTGGCAAGACTGAATTTGGGCCCTCTTCAATCGCCTGTAAACTCGTTTGCACGGGCTGTCCGAGCCCCAACCGTGCCGTCCTGAACCGGATCGACGCGGCGTGTCCACAAACCACCGGGGGAACCTTACCGATGTTTGCTAGCAACCCATATGCCGAGTTATCCGCTTCCGTGACGCCTTTGCTCATGCAAAGCTTCGTGGTGCTGATGTTCATCTTGGTCGCCGCAGGTACGCTGTTTGACGTGATTCACAAAGGCAGCGCGCGTTACTTTTTCGACAGCTTTCGCAAGTCCAAGACCGAAGGCCGTCGCTCGCTTGAGGGTGGTGAGATGGTCTCCATCGCCGTGAAAACTGCCGTGGTGGATGTGTTGGCCTCGGGTGAGTTTTGCAATCAACGTCGCCGCATCGCGCACCTTCTGGGCATGTACGGTTTTGTGTTCCATGTGCTTGCCACGGTGGTGATGGTGTTTGACACCAAAGCCGGCGGCATCTGGAGCTTCCTGTGGTGGGTAGGCGCCCTCATGGTGTGTGGCGGTGGCTATTGGTTTTGGTTCTTCATACGGGTGGATGTCGCGGCTGAGGGACGCACGCCCTTGCGTCTGATGAAGGCCGACCTTTTCATACTGTCCTTGCTGGCTAGCACGACCATGGGCTTGCTGTGGGCGATTGCTGGTGGCGGCCCTGGCGTCTTGTTTGCCCTGTACCTGCTGGCGACAACCGTGCTCTTTGCAGGCGTGCCCTGGTCCAAGTTTGCCCACATGTTCTTCAAGCCGGCAGCTGCCTTTGAAAAGCGTGTGGCCGAAGCCAATGGTGGCCACAACAACCTGCCCTTTCAGACGCGTGATGACCCGGAGCAGCAAAAGCGCCACTCCATGGAGCTGCTGCGTGATGCCCCCATGGACATGGGACTGGGCATCAAACGCGAAGCGCCGCGTCATTATTGAAGCGCGCCCGATTAGTCACCATTCGAATTCATAAGGAGTCGGAAACATGCCAACGTTTGTTTACATGACCCGGTGCGATGGATGCGGCCACTGCGTCGACATCTGCCCATCAGACATCATGCACATCGATAAGACCTACCGTCGCGCCTACAACATCGAGCCCAATATGTGCTGGGAGTGTTATTCGTGCGTGAAGGCGTGCCCACAGCATGCCATTGACGTGCGTGGTTACGCCGACTTTGCACCGCTGGGGCACAGTGTGCGTGTGCATCGTGACGAGAACCGTGGAACCATTGCCTGGCGGATCAAGTTCCGCAATGGCACCGAGAAAAACTTCCTCTCACCGATCACCACCAAGCCCTGGGGCACGGCCATTCCAAAACTGGCTGAGGTTGAGGGTCCAAGCCAAGACATGCGTGACAGCCAGTTGCTCTACAACGAGCCCAAATACATCCGCCTGGATGAAGGTGGCTTGAGCACCCTGGAATCCAACGGTCTCAAAATGAAGAAAGGCGTGTACTACTAATGGCTTACGAAACAATAGTCGAAGACGACATTGACGTCCTGGTCGTTGGCGCCGGCCTTGGCGGCACTGGTGCAGCTTGGGAGGCGCGCTTTTGGGGTCAAGACAAGAAAATTGTCATTGCCGAAAAAGCCAATATTGACCGCTCGGGTGCGGTTGCACAGGGCCTGTACGCGATCAACTGCTACATGGGTACACGCTGGGGCGAGAACAAGCCCGAGGACCATGTGCGTTACGCCCGTATCGACCTGATGGGTATGGTTCGCGAGGACTTGCTGTTTGACATGGCGCGGCACGTGGACTCCACGGTGCACCAGTTCGAAGAGTGGGGCCTGCCGATCATGAAGGACCCCAAGACCGGGCGCTACCTGCGCGAGGGTCGCTGGCAAATCATGATTCACGGCGAATCCTACAAGCCGATTGTTGCTGAAGCCGCTAAAAAATCGGCGGACAAGGTGTTCAACCGGATTTGCGTCACCCATTTGCTGATGGATGAGAGCAAGGAAAACCGGGTTGCTGGCGCTGTAGGCTTCAACGTGCGCACTGGCAACTACCACGTCTTCAAATCCAAAACTGTGATTTGCGGCGCAGGTGGCGCATCCAACATCTTCAAACCACGCTCGGTTGGCGAGGGATCTGGCCGTACCTGGTACGCGCCCTGGTCTTCTGCCTCGGCTTACGGCTTGATGATCAATGCCGGTGCCAAGATGACCCAGATGGAAAACCGCATCGTGTTGGCCCGATTCAAGGATGGTTACGGGCCAGTTGGTGCCTACTTCTTGCACCTGAAGACCTACACACAGAACTGTCTGGGCGAAGAATACGAGTCCAAGTGGTTCCCTGAACTGCAAAAAATGGTGGGCAAAGAGTACCTGGATCCGGAAGCCTCTCACCTGACGCATCGTCCGATTCCGACCTGCCTTCGCAACCACTGCATCATCAGTGAGGTCAACGCTGGCCGCGGTCCGATTCATATGGTGACCATGAAGGCTTTCCAGGACCCTCATCTTGAGGAAGTGGGCTGGGAGAACTTCTTGGGTATGACCGTGGGGCAAGCTGTTCTGTGGGCGGCGACCGATGTTGACCCGAAGAACGAGAACCCGGAACTCACCACGTCTGAGCCTTACGTCATGGGCTCGCACGCCACAGGCTCTGGCGCTTGGTGCTCAGGGCCTGAGGATGTGTCCCCGCCAGAATACTTCTGGGGTTACAACCGCATGACAACCATCGAGGGCCTTTTCGGCGCCGGTGATGCGGTTGGTGGCACGCCACATGCGTTCTCGTCGGGCTCATTCACCGAAGGCCGTCTGGCGGCCAAGGCGGCCTGCAAGTACATTGATGACGGCAAGGCTGAAGGCATTTTGGTCACTGACGCGCAGATTAAGCAGCGTGCGGCTGAAATCTTTAAGCCGCTTGAGCACTACAAGACCTACCGCAATGCGATTGTTGCGGGCTCGGTCAACCCGCATTACATCAACCCCAAGCAAGGTCTTGATCGCCTGCAGAAGTTGATGGATGAGTACTGTGGTGGCGTGACGGTCAATTACATGACCAACGAGAACTTGCTCAACATTGGCCTGAAAAAACTGGCCTTGATGGAGGAAGACCTCGAAAAGCTGGCGGCTGAGGATATTCACGAATTGTTGCGCGCTTGGGAGCTCAAGCATCGCCATCGCGCCGCAGAGTGTGTGACCCACCACACGCTGTTTCGCAAGGAAACGCGTTGGCCGGGCTACTACTACCGTGGTGATGCCATGAAGGTTGATGACGAAAACTGGCACGTGCTGACCGTTTCTCGTCGCGACCCGCAAACGGGTGAATACACCATGGAGAAAGCGCCTTGCTACCACTTGGTGGGCGACGACGACTGATGAATTAACCCTCGGGTGGGGCTGGCACATCTGTAGCGGCTTACTACCTGGGGGCTTCTGTGTAAAGTAACTTGTCGGCCCAACAGGCTCGATGAGAGGTTGGCTTGAATATCATTGACAAAACCGACGACGAAATTCGCGCTGTGGCCGATGTCTATTGGCGCGAACTGGTCAAGAATTCCAACGAAGGCAAGTACGGGGACTTTGTGAAGAAGTTCTCCACTTCGTTTGCGCTGGCAATGGACCAGGTTACGGCCGGGCATCAATTTGCCAATAGCGAATTGGCGCGCAACCTGTCGGAGGAAGCAGACTTTCTGGGCATCATCCGGCGGGGTGAGCATGTGACGGTGTTGTATCGCCAGCGCAATACAAAAAAGCCAGGCGAGTGGCTGGGGCGGCTGGTTTTGGGTTTTGAGGGAGCCGAGATCAAGATCTTTGGCGCCTCGATCTTTTGATTGATATCGATATGACCGCGACCAGTCAGACCATTGAAGACGGTAAATATGTCGAGTTGACCTACCAGGTGACTGACAAAAAGACCAAGCACGTTTTGACGACGGTGGAGTTTCCCTTGGGCTACGTGCATGGCCATAACGAAATTCTGGCGCCGGCCGTGCATGCGCAACTTGCGGGCAAAAACGCAGGCGATGTGATCGAGGTGCCTATCGATGGCAACCAAATTTTTGGGCCTCGCGACGAGTCATTGGTGTTCACAGACCACATTGATAATGTGCCCGAGGAATACCGCCAAATTGGCTGCTCCATCCTCATGGAAAATGACAATGGACAGACGCGAAGCTTTCTGGTCACGCAGATGGATGACGAAAAATTGACTGTCGACGGTAACAATCCCCTGTGTGGCCGTGAGGTTGTGTTCAGATTGCAGGTGCTGACGGTTCGCGACGCCACGGAGGACGAAATCAAAACGGGCGGCCCGATTGTTGAGGGTGCTGATGTGGACCCATCGCGTATGCGATTGGTTGATTAAGACGCACAATGGTGAGCGTTTGGCGAGAGCTTTTTTTGAATAGTGTGCATACAAGAGAGGGCGACTTATGAGCGAGCAAAAACCCATTACCCATGTGCCTGACGGGCAAACCCGGTTTTACACCACCCGTCAGAAGCCACCGACAGAAAAAGGATTCGTCGGTTACGAGATCATCTGGAAACCCTTGCAAAAGGTCGCGGAGTACCAGACTCCCAAGAAACCCTGAGCCAAACCGGCGTCAGCCGGTTTAGCTCGCTGTCGCGTCGCCCAGTGAGGCCAGGTTGGGTGCCGGGCTAGCGGGGTTTGCGTCAACTTATAGCCGCTAAGGCCAGCCGATCAGGCTGGCTTTTTCGTTTTTGCGGAGCTGACTTTGTGCTTCAATGGAGGCCGAGTCATTCGTAAAGTGGTGCGTTTCATGGCAGATCGACGCCTTCAGGTTTTTCATGCGGTTGCAAAGCATTTGTCGTTCACCAAGGCGGCAGAGGCCTTGTTCATGACCCAGCCTGCGGTGACTTCGCAGATTAAGCAACTCGAAGAGCATTTCAATACCCGACTGTTTGACCGCGCCCGGGGTCGCATCACCTTAACGCCAGCCGGTCACCTGGCCCTGGAATACGCACAGCGCATTCTGGAGACCTCGGCGGAACTGGATGCGCGTTTGCATGCCATGGGCGACAGCATCAGCGGCACATTGCTGATTGGGGCGAGCACCACCATCGCCGACTACCTCTTGCCTCAAGTCCTGGGAAATTACAAAGCGCGGTTTCCAGGGGTCGTTCCGCAGTTACTGGTGGCCAATTCGGAGCTGGTTCAGCAACGCGTTGCAGAACGAAGCCTGGACATTGGCTTCATCGAGAGTGGTTCGCATTTCGCTGCACTGGCGATGGACATTTGTTGCGAAGACGAGCTACAGGTGGTTTGTGCACCCCACCACGCGCTGGCCACGTTGCGTGCGATCCCACCTGATCGCCTGGTCAATTACCCCAACATCAGCCGCGAGTCGGGTTCGGGCACGCGCGAAGTGATCGATACCTATCTGCGTCACCATGGGGTTCAACCCGACAGCCTGCAAAGAGTGATGGAGTTGGGCAGCCCCGAAGCCCTCAAGGGCGTGGTGGCCACTGGCCTGGGCTTCTCCATCATGTCCTGCGCCACGGTGGTCAATGAGGTCCGCCTGGGGCAGCTGGTTCAGATACCGCTGGAGCCACGCCTGATCCGCAATATGTCCGTGGTGTACCCCAAAGAGCGCATTCACTCGCCCTTGGTATCTAGCTTTATTGATTTCGCCAGGCAGGCTCTGGGCCAGGCGCCCAGCCAAGCCTGAGCGACCCAACGCCTTCGCCGCAACCCGATGCGGCAGCAGGCTCGCCAGACCGCTCAAGCGCAGTGGGCCATCCGCCGGCTTGCAGTTTGAAGACGGTCAGGCTTTGTCGAGTGACTGGTAGTAGGTTCTCAGGATTTCGAGCACCTCAGGTCGACTGAACTCGGGTGAGACGTCTGCCCCTTCAGAGAGCGACTTGCGCAATTGTGTTCCTGACACCTGCAGACGGTCATCATCGCTGTGCGGGCAGGTGCGCCCTGATGCCATGCCCCCGCATTTGTAGCACCAGAAAGAAACATCGATTTTCAGTGGCTCGGTCTTGAGCGCACCGACGGGCAGGGTGTCGAAGATATGGTGTGCATCAAAGGGCCCATAAAAACTGCCAACACCCGCGTGATCCCGTCCCACAATCTGGTGCGAGCAGCCGTAGTTCTGTCGAAATACGGCGTGTAACAGGGCTTCGCGCGGGCCTGCGTAGCGCATGTCCAGCGGGTAGCCCGCCTGGATCACCGTGTTCTTCACGAAGTATTTGTCAACCAGGGTTCCGATGGCTTTGGCGCGCACGTCTCCTGGGATGTCACCAGCCTTGAGATTACCCAAGAGCGAGTGAATCAGGACGCCGTCGCATGTCTCGATGGCCACCTTGGCCAGGTACTCATGGGAGCGGTGCATGGGGTTGCGGGTCTGGAAAGCGGCAACTTTTGACCAACCCATTTGCTCAAAGAGCTCGCGCGTTTGCGCAGGTGTCTTGAAGAGTTCGCCAAAGCGCTCGGCGAAACGACCGTTGGAGAGCACCTTGACTGGCCCTGCCAAGTTGACTTCGCCTTGTTGCATTACCAGCTTGACGCCTGGATGCGAGGCATCGGTGGTTAAAAAAACGCTTTGACATTCATGTGCTTTGTCGATGGTGTACTTCTCGCTCACCTGCATGGTGGCCAGGCACGACCCATCATCTGGGTCCATCAAGGCGATCTCTGAGCCAAGACTGATCTTGTCAGCTTGCGCTTGTGATGCAGACAAGGTGATTGGAATCGGCCAGAACAGACCCTGGGCGGTGTGCATGCTGTCGCAGACCCCTTGCCAATCAGCCTGGTTCATGAAACCAGTCAGCGGTGTAAAGCCACCGATTCCCAGCATGATGAGGTCACCTTTTTCACGCGAGCTCACCCGCAATGTGGGCAGCGTCTGCGCATGTTTCAATTCCTGCGTGAGTGCTGCGCCCTCCAACAACAGGGGCTTGAGGCCGTTACCACCATGGGGTTCTACCAATGCCATGTTCATGTCTCCTTCAATTGAGTGGGCAGTCTGATTGCCATGCCATCTAAGGCCTCGCTAAACAGCGCTTGCCGTGCCAGGGAGTGGCCATTTGTTGTGCGAGCGTAATTGTCGCTGCTCCAGCGCGCCCAAGCATCACCGAATGGCCTGGTAATAATGATTTTGCGGATGATTGGCCTGTGCGAAAAAATACCATCGCTCCATCAATAAGCCCACATACTGCACGCCAAAGCTCAGCGGCAATAGCCAATAGGTCTGCGTGCGCAGCGAAGTGATCATCAGCACTGTGGGAACGACGAAGCTCAGGATTACAAATCCCCACTTGACGGCTCGCAGCAGGGTGGCGGACTGACCATGAAAGAACTCGCGCGTGTTGAATGAGCCGCCCAGAAAACCCGCTGACTTTTGAACAATTTGGGGATGCTTGATGCCGATGGCGGTCTGGATTGTTGACTTTGGTCTCAGGCGCTGATTGCGCCAAAGCGACCAACCCCGAAAAAGCCAGCCCGACAAAGTCAAGCCAAGGGCAGATGCGCATAGAAACGGTATCAGTTCGGCAGCGTAATACCCGGCCAGGCTGGCAGCCAACAGAAAACCGGATGCGCTGCCGAGCACGGTGTAGTTGATGACCGTCAGGGGGCTGTGCCATTCACGAAGAAATGGCAAGCAGGCGTAAATCATGGCCGTGCAAACAAACAAAGCGAGGGCCAAAACGCCGGCCACGCCACCCAATACCAGTAGAACCAATTCTCCCAGCAGCACGCCCTGAGGCAGCAAGTTGGGGTTGGTTGCGCCATAGTGCGCCAGGCCGTAGAGAAAAGTCGCTGCCATGAATGCAGGCAGCGCGATCACCTCGCGCGACAACCACGAGGTGCGCCACATCGCGGCACTGCGCCAGGCGCGCTCGGGGCGGCCCAAATGAAGGAAGGAGCTGCCCAGCCCTAGTACCGCCAAAACCACCGCCAGCAACGCGCCAATGATGTAGAAGTCCGCTTGGGCCGAGGCGGGCAAAAGGCCCCATAAGCCCAGCAGCTCGGTGGTAAACAGCGCCAGAAGCAGGCCTTGCGCAGTGCCAATCAGCGTGGTGAGAAAAATGACTGAAAAAGCGGGCTTCATGTCACAGCTTAGGACTTACCAAGAGGTCGAGTCATCCAGTGAGGGCTCGTGTTTGGCCGGTTTGGGCAGCAGTCCGTCGACTTTTAAGGGGTTGTCGACGCGCTCGAGTTCATCCTGGTGAATCGTGCGCGCGGTTTTTCGCCTTGGTAGGTAGTGGTTGGACGGATTGGTTCCCCACTCTGGCATCAGCGCATAGCCACCATGGTCCCGTATGGCAGTAGCTACCTGCGAGTCCGGATCGTGGATGTCACCAAACAGGCGTGCACTGGTCGGGCAGGCCAGCACGCACGCCGGCTTGCGCTCACTCGCTGGTTTGCTCTGGTCATAGATCCGGTCTACGCACAGAGTGCATTTGGTCATGACCTTGCTGGCTTCGTCGAGCTCGCGTGCGCCGTAGGGGCAGGCCCACGAGCAGTATTTGCAGCCGATGCATTTGTCGGCATCAACCAGCACGATACCGTCCTCAGCGCGCTTGTAGCTCGCACCAGTTGGACAAACCGGTACACAGGGCGGGTCTTCACAATGCAAACAAGACTTGGGGAAGTGAACGGTTTGGGTGTCTGGATACTGGCCTACCTCAAAGGTTTGCACCCGATTGAAGAAAGTCCCGCTGGGGTCCTCACCGTAGGGTTGAAAGTCGGCCAATGGACCTGCTGCGCCTGAGGTGTTCCACTGCTTGCAGCTGGTCACGCAGGCGTGGCAGCCAACGCAGACATTGAGGTCGATGACCAAAGCCAGTTGCGTCATGACTTTCTCCACTTGCCTTTGCCAGCAAAAAATGCCTGCCAGGGTTTATTGGGCTTGTCATCCGCGAGGGGCGACGCCACCGCTGCAAACTGGGGCGACGTCTCCTCAGGTTCCCCGTCTTTGACTGGGTAGATGCGCACGCGCACGTCGTACCAAGCGGCTTGGCCCGTGACAGGGTCTGAGTTGGAACTCATACCCAGGCCTTCGGCATCAGGTAATTCTTCGCTGATCAAGTGGTTAAGCAGAAAACCTTTGCGCGACTCGTTGGCCTGCGCATCAAGATGCCAGGCGCCTGCTGCCTTGCCAATGGCATTCCAGGTCCATACCGTGCCCGGCTCAACCGACTCAGAGTACAGCGCCATACAACGAACCTTGCCCCAGGTGGATTCCACCCACATCCAGGCGCCATCGGCAATCCCCTCAGCTTGCGCGGTTCGGGGATTGACGTAAAGGTGGTTGTGGGGATGGATCTGACGCAGCCAGGCATTTTGTGAATCCCAGGAGTGGTACATCGCCATGGGGCGTTGGGTGACTGCGTTGAGTGGGTATTTTTTTTGATCGGTTTGTTGGGCTTCCAGTGGCGCGTAATAAAACGGCAGGGGATCAAAGTAAGTTTCAATGCGCTGGCGCAAGTGATCGGGGGGTTGGCGCGACATGCCTTTGCCCTGTGCAGCGGTCCTGAATTTTTGTAACACCTCGGAATACAGATGAATATTGATGGGCTCGGCGTAGCGTTGAATGCGGTTGCGCTGCGACCACTCAAGATAGCCCTTGTTCCAGTTGCGCATGTACTGGTATGACTGGGGCAGTTTGTGATGAAAAACACAGTTGTTGTTTTCGTACATTTCCCACTGCCGGGGATTGGGCTCACCGCGCATGAACTTTTCGCCGCCTTTGCCTCGCCAGCCTGCCAGAAAGCCAATGCCTGAGCCAGGCTCGGTTTCGTAGTTGATGATGAAGTCAGGGTAGTCGCGGAACTTGCGCTCACCATTGGGGCGCACAAAAGCCGGCAGGCGCAACCGACTGGCCAGTTCGATCAAGACTTCTTGAAACGGCTTGCACTGCCCGGTGGGAGGCAGCACTGGCACACGCACCGCGTCGACAGGGCCATCAAATTCTGAAATTGGCCGATCGAGCATCGACATGACGTCGTGTCGCTCAAGGTAAGTGGTATCGGGTAAGACCAAGTCCGCGTACGCCGTGGTTTCTGACTGAAAGGCATCACAAACCACCAGGAAAGGGATTTTGTAGTCGCCGTTGCTGTGCCGGTCGTTGAGCATTTCACGAACCTTGACCGTGTTCATGGTCGAGTTCCAGGCCATATTGGCCATGAACAGCATCAAGGTATCGATTGGGTAGGGGTCGCCGCGCCAGGCGTTGGTAATGACGTTGTGCATCATGCCGTGTACCGACAGCGGATATTCCCAAGAAAACGCCTTGTCGATGCGAACCGGCTTGCCGTCGTCATCGACAAACAAATCATCGGGCTCGGCCGGCCATCCAAGCCCCAACCCGTCCAAAGGTGAGTCGGGCTTGATAGCCAGGGGCGTGTTCGGTGTTTTGGCGCAAGGCGGAATCGGTCTCGGAAACGGCGCTTTGTGTCGAAAACCACCTGGCCGGTCAATCGTTCCCAGCAGGGACATCAGAATCGCGAGAGCGCGAATGGTATGAAAGCCGTTGGAGTGGGCCGCCAGCCCGCGCATGGCATGGAAGGCCACCGGTCGCCCCTGGGTCGTCGGGTGCTTCTTGCCCCAGGCGTCGGTCCAGGGGATCGGCAGTTCGAAGGCTTGGTCACGTGCTGTGATGCCCATCTCATGCGCCAGGCGTCGGATGGTGTCTGCCGGTATGCCAGTGAGCCCCTCGGCCCATTGTGGCGTGTAAGACGCAACCCTTTCCTTGAGCAACTGAAATGCCGGCTTGACTGGTGTGCCGTCGTGCAGCTGAAATTCGCCCAGCAAAAAGGGGTCACACCCCGGGGCATGGGTCACTACCGGCTTGTTGCTGACCCTGTCCCACCACAACTTGTTTTGTGGGTCGAAGCATCCTTCTTCTTCTGGCACCTCGGTTCGCACGAACATGCCAAATTCATCGTGTGCTTGGTCCAGGTTGACCAATTCGCCAGCATTGGTGTAGCGCACCAGAAAGTCCCGGTCGTACAGACCCAGCGCGATCAGTTCGTGAATCAGGGCTAAGAGCAAAGCCCCATCCGAGCCGGGTTTGATCGGGACCCATTCGTCCGCGATGGCTGAATAACCCGTTCGCACCGGGTTGACCGAGATAAAGCGCCCGCCGTTGCGCTTGAACTGGCTGATGGCAATCTTCATCGGGTTGGAGTGGTGGTCCTCCGCCGTGCCCAGCATGATGAAGAGCTTGGCCCGCTCCAGATCGGGTCCGCCGAATTCCCAGAAGGAGCCCCCGATGGTGTAAATCATGCCCGCAGCCATATTGACCGAGCAAAAACCACCGTGCGCGGCGTAATTGGGTGTGCC
>JAURGS010000005.1:13905-27146 GCA_030833685.1 Rhodoferax sp.
GTCCGGTCAATGCCTGCATCTGATCGCGACCGGTAAACAGGGCAAATTTTTTGGGGTCGGTGGATCGAATCTGCTGCAGTCGCTCGGTCAACAGGGAGAAGGCCTCGTCCCAGCTGATTTCTTCGAACTGACCATCCCCTCGAAGGCTGCCGGCCTTGCGTTTGAGCGGGCGGGTCAGGCGCGCAGGCGAGTACTGTTTCATGATTCCCGAGGAACCTTTGGCACAGATCACGCCTTGATTCAAAGGATGCTCTGGGTTGCCGTCGATGTAGCGGACCTCGCCATTGCGCAGGTGCACCCGGATACCGCAGCGGCACGCGCACATGTAGCACGTCGTGTTACGAACTTCGTTAATGGCCCCGGGAAGGGGAGTGGCAATTGGATCGTGGACGGGCGCAGCCATTGGTGAATTAACGCAAGCTTTGAACTACTCGTCCATTACCGCCTGGGATAGGGCTCACTTACCCAGTGGGATAGTTGCTGCACAGGGGATCTGGTTTGACAAGTGCATCCAGAGCGAGGCGACTGAGAATCGGAACAACACAGTGTCCTGACTATACTTCAGCGCCTGGAGAGTCGGGCTGCAGCAGCGCGACGTGCAGCACAAGTTTGAATAACTTGTTCCTGCATAGCGGCGGCCGAAAGTTGAGGTTTTTCGCGGAAGCGGATTTTGCCCAGGCTTAGGGCGGCACGGCCTGATGGTTTTTGGGTCTGGCGTTTGGGTCGTGTCGGGCCTGGTAAAGCTGTTGCGTACGCTTTCACTTGCCACAGGGCTTACGCTTGATCAGCGCCGTACCTCCTGAGGAGTCTTGTTATGGATACGCAGACACCAGGTGATCGCGTGCTTGCCGCTCTGATTGAGCGCGAGAGCAAGCGCTTAGCCAATGAGCTGCATGATGGCGTTGCCCAGGACCTGACCTATCTGGCCACACGCGTTTCTCTGCTGCGCCAGGCCATTGCGCAATCCGACGCCGACGCAGTAAGTCGCTATCTCGATGGTCTTGAGCACGCATTGGCAGGCGTTCAATTGGCGGTCCGCTCGCTTATCAGCCACGGCCGGCTCGCAGCCGATGATGCAAGTTTGCGACTGCGAGTGACAGAACTGTGCGAGCGGTGGCAGACCAAGACCGGAATGACTGCGGCTTTGGACTGGCGAGTGGGCAATGTTGAATTGGGCGCCCATGACAAGGCCGAGGTCTTGTACATCCTGGGCGAGGCATTTTCGAATATCCATCGTCATGCCAATGCCAGTCGGGTCGATCTGGTGGTTTCTCAGCTGGGCTCAGACCTTCAGTTCGAAGTGCGCGACAATGGCCGTGGTCTGCCCGCTAACGTGAGTGCTTCTGCCGAAGACGGCCATTTTGGTATTCTCATCATGCGTGAGCGGGCGCAAGCCTTGGGGGCAAGCCTGTGGCTTGAGCCGATTGCGGCCGGTGGTACGCTGGTGCGTCTGGTGTTGCCCTTGGCGCGTGAATTGAGAGATGCTGGATGAAGCCCATTAGCCTGGTGTTGGTTGAAGATCATGCGCTGTGTCGCAGCGGCTTGACCGAGCTTTTGCATGGGCGTGGCGGCATGGAAGTCGTGGGCGCAACGGGCGAGCCTGGAAAAGTCGCGGCGATGCTTCGCGAGCAACAGCCCGATGTGATGGTTTTGGATCTTCGGCTGGGCGAAACCAGCGGCCTGAGTCTGCTTAGAACTTTGCGTGCCGATGGCTTTCAAGTGCCAGCCGTGATTCTCACCATGAGCATGGCCGAAGACGATTTGTCAGCCGCGCTGCGCGCAGGCGTTCGTGGCTACCTGCTCAAGGACATGGAGCCCGATGACGTCATCGAGTCGATTGGCCGCGCTGCCCGGGGTGAACTGGTGGTAGCGCCTGTTTTGGCCATCAAGCTGGCCAAGATGTGGCAGAGCCAGCAAACAGACGCCTTGAAACCCGATCTGGTGGCCTCGCTGACCGAGCGTGAACGCGAAGTGCTGGAGCATGTTGCTCGGGGAATGAGCAACAAAGTGATCGCGCAGGCGCTCAGCATCAGCCACAACACTGTCAAGCTTCATGTTCGTCACATCATGGCCAAACTTGACTTGAACTCGCGCGTTGAGGCAGCGGTTTTTGCCTTCGAGCACCGCAGCCAACTGGAAAGCCGTCAAGGCTCTTGAACAGTCAGGCGCAGGGCTTTTTTGGCCTTCAGGCTTGGTCGAGCGCCGCTGTGCTTTCAGGCTGAAACCACGAAAGCGATGGCTGCAGCCGAACCACATCGCCCACAATGATCAGGCTGGGTGAGACGAATCCGGATTCCGCAGCGCGTGCAGGCAGATCGGCCAGCGTCCCTGTCAAGATTTTTTGCGAACCCAGGGTGCCGTTTTGCACAAGCGCAATGGGTCGGGAAGTCGGTGCGCCGTGCGCCATGAGCTGCTTGCAAATGTCGGGCAGCGCGTTCAGTCCCATGTAGATAACGATGGTCTGATGCGGGCGAGCCAGCGTAGTCCAATCCAAATCAGCCGAGCCGTTTTTCAGGTGCCCTGTCACAAACAGGCATGTCTGGGCGTGATCTCGGTGTGTCAAGGGGATACCGGCGTAACTGGCCACGCCAGACGCAGCGGTGATACCCGGCACGACCTCAAACGCAATGCCGCGTGAGGCCAGCTCAATCATCTCTTCGCCACCGCGGCCAAAGATAAAGGGGTCACCCCCTTTTAGGCGAACCACTTGCTTGCCTTCTCGGGCCAGACGCACCAACACACTGTTGATTTGCTCTTGGCGCATGGTGTGTTCGTTGCGGCGTTTACCTGCATAAATGCGCTGGGCATCGGCCGGCGCGAAAGCCAGCACTTCCTCAGAAACCAGGTTGTCATAAACGACGACGTCAGCCTTCTCGAGCAAGCGAACAGCGCGCAGCGTCAGCAAATCTGGGTCACCAGGGCCGGCGCCAACCAGGTAGACCTTGCCCTGCTGTATCCCGGGTCTTTTGGGCGGTCGCTGCGGGGCGATGGTTCTCAATTCGCCCCCCCGCTGCCACAAGCGCCGCTGCCGCAGCCTCCGGTGCCACAGCCCCCGCCACTGCCCCCACCCCCGCCTCCGCTGCCACAGCCGCCCATGCTAAAGGGGGACTCATTGGGAATGAAAATAAAGTTGAATTCCCCAGCTTCCATTTCGACGTAATCGAGCACCGTGTCCTCCAGCAGCGGGACGTGCGCAGGCGCAATGACCACAGCCACGTCCTGCAGCATCAGGCGGGTATCACCTTCGCCGACCTCATCGAAGCCCATGCCGTAGTCCAAGGAGCCGTCGGGTAGGCGTCGTGCGGCAACGCGCAAGGCCATGTCTTTGGCTTGGGCTTGGTGAGCGGCTTGCTGAATTTGCTGTGCAGCGGCGTTGGTAAGTGAAAACATGGTGGACTCCGAAAGATATATTCGTGGGTAGCGTGCGAACTCGTCGGTGTTGCAGCCTCAGTTGACGATTTCAAGGCCTGGCATGGAGAGGGACTTGGTGCGGTCTTGGGTGCGGCAATCCCGCACAAACCGCACAAAATGTTCAGCCCACCCTGTGCCGGCTAAATCACGCAAATGTGCGTAGGAGGCGAGCAGTCGCCCCTGGACGATGCCATCGTTTTGTCCGTCGATACCGTGCCCTCGGCTAACCCGCCAAGCGTAGCGCGTCTGCGAACTCAGACCGCTTAAGCTGGAGTAGTGAAATTCATGCCCTTTGACGCTCTGTCCCCGCAGCCCCGGCCAGGGCATGTGCTCAGTGGACTCCAGGCTCACATAGCCGCGACCAATCGGCTTGTCATGCAAGTGGACGTCGGCCGCAATGGCACCCACCATATTGCAGTGCTGATCTCGCCAGGTGATCGACTGCGACAGGTACATCAGGCCTCCGCACTCGGCATAAACCGGCAAACCCTCGCCAATACGCTTGCCAATCACCGATCGCAAGTTCTCATTGGCTTGCAACTCCTGTAAGAACATTTCCGGAAAGCCACCGCCAATAAACAGGGCGTCCAGACTTTCTGGCAGCGTTTCGTCGTTCAAGGTGTCAAAGGGTAGTAGCGTCGCACCAGCATGCTGTAGCGCGAGAAGGTCGTCTGGGTAATAAAAGCCAAATGCTTTATCGCGAGCAATACCGATACGCACGCCAGGCGCATCGACCGCGCCGGTATCGAGCGTGGTGTCTCGCGCAGGTTCTGGCGGCCGGCTGTCCGCGGTTTTAGCGGGCGCTGCACCAATCGCATGCAGCAATTTTTTGAGGTCAACCTGATCGTGGACAGCCTGCGCCAGACGCTTGATCAAAGCTTGGCTATCCCCGTGTTCTTGGCTGGGAATCAGGCCAAGATGTCGCTCGGTCAATGCCAGCGACTTGTCCTCGTGGACACTGCCGACAACAGTGATATCGGTGTAACGCTCAATGACCGCGCGCAGCTTGGCCTCATGGCGGGCGCCTCCAACACGATTGAGAATGACGCCAGCGATTCGAATTTTTGGATCAAAGGCCTGGTACCCCAGTAACAGGGGCGCGATGCCGCGGGTGATGCCACGGGTGTCCAGAACCAGAATGACTGGCAAATCCAACTGATGGGCCAATGCGGCATTGCTGTTGCTGCCGTCCAGAGCCAGGCCGTCATAGAGCCCTTTGTTGCCTTCGACCAGTGTGACGTCAGCCTGAGCCTGGTATTTGTCAAACAAATCCCGGATATCTGCCGACGCCATCAGGTAGGGATCCAGGTTAAAGCAGGGCCGCCCAGCAGCTTGGCCCAGCCACATAGGGTCGATGTAGTCGGGCCCTTTTTTGAATGGCTGTACCACATAGCCTTGGCCCGCTAGCGCAGCGCAAAGACCGATTGACAAGGTGGTCTTGCCAGATGACTTGTGCGCAGCCGAAATAAGCAGTTGGGCCATAGGCGCTGGCCTCACGCTGGCTCGGCTGGGTTCTCGTCCGGCGGGAAGGAGTCGAACCGCTCAGGCAAGAAGGCCAGCCACTTGAGCGCGAGCAGCACCATCACGCCTGCCAAGGCAAACGAGCCAAAGCCCAGCAGCCACTCGAACCACGAGGGGTGGTAGGGGCTGACCACGCCATCAAAAAAGCTGCTGCTGACAACGTAACCGGGAAAAATCTGCAAGGGGAATGCCTGACTGCCGATGATGGTTACGTACATCTGGGCCATGCCACCGACGATGACAAGCACCAAGGCGCCCATGACCGAGCGCAAAGTGTTTTGGAGTCGTTTACTGAGCAACAGAACCAAAGGCACCACACTGCCCAGCACAATCTGCCCGAGCCAGAACATGACCGGGTAAACGCCGCCGCTGATGAGGAGGAATTCTTCCAAGCCCGCTTGCTTGGCAAAGTAGAGATTGGTCAGGTGGTACACCATCACGAAGTACAAAGCACCCGCAATGAAAATGACTTGCAGGCGAAGCAACCTTTTGAGCATGGCGGGTTCAACGGTTTTGCCAGTGCAGCGGCTCAAGCTGAGAAAAACCAGAAGAAAGATTGCCAATCCGTAGGAGAGCGAATAAACAATGAAAAGTGGCCCCATCAAGGCGGAGCCAAAGGCCTGACGCCCGATCAGAAACCCAAAAATGGAGCCCGTGCCTGTGGTTAGCGCCAGCCGCCACAGGAATGCAGCCATTCCTACAGCGCCAGAGAAGCGGTTCATGCTTCGCTCCATCAGGGTGAACAGATAGGCCACAACCAAAGCCATGAAGCCAGAGTACAGAATCACGTTCCAGGCAAAAATGGATTTGAAGTTGTAGTGGGTCATGGCCACAATGAGACGCTCGGGCCGTCCCAAGTCCAGCAGCAAGACAGCCAGGCCGCTTGCCAAGAGGGCGATGGCCAGTAGGCCAGACAAGGGCGCCAGCGGTTTATAGGCTGCTTTGCCCATCACGGATGACAGGGATGCCACGTTCAGCGTACCGGATGCGGCCACGACCAGAAAAACAGCGAACACATGCGGCAAGCCCCAGACGATCTGGTTATCCATACCGGTGACCACATGTCCATGGTGTTCCATGTACCACGCAGCCCAGAGCCCGGCCAAGACCACGATCAGTAGTCCTGCTAACAGCTGGTAGTAAGCCGGGCTTCGTCCCTCGAGTTGACGCAGGTTGACCCCCATTGCTTAAAGCCCCTGGTAGCGCACACCCGGGTCCAGGTTCAAGTCTGCGCGTAACTGACGCGTACTGATCTGGGCGATGCGCTTGGATATATCGCTGTTGGGATCGTTCAGATCACCAAAGGCGATAGCGTCGTAACCGGCTGCGGAGCACGCTTGCATGCAAGCGGGCGACCCACCTTGATCCACCTTGTGCACGCACATCGTGCAGCCTTCGACGGTTCCTTTGCCCCGGGGAACATCGGGTTTCTGTCCGGTCAGGGGTTCGTGGACGAAGGATCGGGCTTTGTAAGGGCAGGCCATGACACAGTAGCGGCAGCCAATACAGGTGTGCCGATCCACCAAAACGATGCCGTCTGCGCGCTTGAAAGAAGCGCCCGTCGGGCATACATCCACACAGGGCGGGTCGGCGCAGTGTTGGCACATCACAGGCAGCGAATGGGTCTTGCCCCTTTTGACCTCTTTGATATCGACTTTACGGATCCACTGGGAGTCTGTGGGGCTGGGGTTTTGCGGCAAACCATTTTCGGTTTGACAGCCTTTGACGCAGGCATTGCAGCCAGGCGTGCATTTGTTGGTGTCGATCAGCATGCCCCAGCGGACTTTGGCGCTCGCGCCTGCGCTGGCATTGGCAGGTGCTGCCTGGGCGACCTCAATCAGGCGAATGCCCGGCGCAATCATGACACCCGCCAGGCCGGCAGCAGCAATGCCAAGAAAACCGCGCCGTGCTTTGTCGCTGGCAGCCTGTTTCTGATCAAGCTCAGTTGACTTCATGGTTTGTTGGGCAAGATATGGGGTACGCGCTGCGAGCTTGCGGGCATCAGGCCACTGCTCAGGCCCAAGGCGATGGCTGGCTTGATCGCGCTGGTTGCTGCAGTGGGCTTTGCCGGATGACTGGCATGGCACTCAAAGCAGTCGATCTTCACTGCGGCGTAAGTGTGACAGCTGATGCAAAAGTTCCCTGCTTGTGCCGTCACGCTGTTGCTCACTTTACTGGCATGGCAATCGATACAGGTTTTCAGGCTGTACTTCGCACCACGCACACCACCGTGTACCGTCTCATCGCGCTGGTGATTGAGGTAATCCATGTGCTTGCGCCGCATCACCGCAGGATCTTCCACACAGCTGCCGCCACGCGCGGCCTCGACCGAGGGCGAAGGCACAGCAGGCGCCGCCAGTACACTGGCTGCCAGCGACACCGCCCAGCCGATGCCCAGAGCCCAAAGCAACCAGCCGCGCATGGGTTTTACTCTCCCAGCCCCATCTGGATGTAGCCTGTGGGACACACATCATGGCAGATGTGACAGCCAATGCATTTGTCGTAGTCGGTGTCCACATAACGGCCGGTGGTGGATTGTGTCTTCTTGACTTTGAAGACCGCGGTTTGCGGGCAGTACACCACGCAGTTGTCACACTCGAAGCATTGGCCACAACTCATGCAGCGTTTGGCTTCTGCCTGAGCCTGGGCCTCCAGCAGTGCCTGCAGACGTTCGTCAAAGTTATTCAATGCCTCTTCAGCAGTGAGATTGGTGATCTTTCGCTTGTTGCGTGAGGTGTATTGGAAGTGGCCAAGAAACAATTCTTTGGATGAAATAACGTAGCGGTCCGAGCGGTTGTCAAAATTATGAATCGCCACGTTGCTGGAGTCTGTGCCGCGCAGCGGCTCTGTTGCTTCGGTGATCGTCAAACCTTTCTCGATCATTTTGCGGCGCAGATCAAAGGTGTGCACATCGATCTTTGGACGCTTTTCCAATGCTTCGCCCATGAGAAAGCGATGGATGCCGTCGGCAGCGATGGCGCCGTGGCCGATCGCCGTGGTCAGCAGATGGGGTCGAATGATGTCGCCACCTGCAAAAACACCCGCATGCCCTTGCACTTGGTAATTTTTGTCGGCTGGAACGGCGCCCTTGCCGTTGTTAAACATCTCCAACCCGGTGAAGTCAACAGCCTGGCCGATTGCCGAGACGATCAGGTCAGCTTCAATGTCCTCTTCGCTGCCCTCAACGTTTTTAATTTCCAGCTTGCCGCCCACAATCTTCGCCTCGCAACGCATCACGCGAAGCGCCGTGGCGCGGCCGTCGGCGCCGAGCACTACGCCAACTGGGACCAGGCCACCCCGGATAAAGATGCCTTCGGATAACGCGTGCTCCACCTCGTGTTTGGAGGCCTGCATCTTGTCGATGTTGAAGATCGAGGTGAGGGTCACATCTGCACCCTGCCTGGCCGAAACTGTGGCGACGTCGTGTGCAACGTGACCGGCAATTGCATATTCAGGCCGATCGCTTTCGTTGATCTTGTCAATGTGACCAAGCCGCCTGGCCACCGTGGCCACGTCGATCGAGGTGTCACCGCCGCCAACCACCACCACGCGCTTGCCCACATGGCGCAGCCGGCCATCGTTAAACGCTTTCAGAAAAGCGGTGGCCGTGACGATATTGGGTGCATCAGCACCTTGCACCGGCAGGGGTCTGCCCGATTGAGCGCCCATGCCCAGAAAAACCGCGTCAAATTCTGAGCGAATTTGCTCCATGCTGATGTCGGTGCCGATACGGCACTTCATACGGGCTTGGACACCGAGGTCCAGAATGCGTTGAATTTCTGCGTCCAGAACCTGGCGTGGTGTGCGAAAGCCCGGAATCCCGTAGCGCATCATGCCGCCGAGCTCTTCGCGCTCGTCAAAAATCGTCACCGCATGCCCCAGCAAAGCAAGCTGGTACGCAGCTGACATGCCGGCTGGGCCACCGCCGATCACCGCCACTTTTCTGCCCGAGGAGGTGCTGGGCTTGTGGTAAGCGATATTGTTGGCAATGCCGTATTCACCCAGAAAGTGTTCAACGGAGTTGATGCCGACAAAGTCCTCGACTTGGTTGCGGTTGCAGCCAGATTCACATGGTGCGGGACATACACGCCCCATCACGGAGGGAAATGGGTTGGCCTCGGTCAGGCGTCGGAACGCGTATTCCTGCCAGGGCATGCCGGCCGGCGGTTTTTCCACACCGCGCACGATGTTGAGGTAGCCACGGATGTCCTCACCCGCAGGGCAGGACCCTTGGCAGGGTGGCGTGCTCTGGATGTAAGTGGGGCATTTGTGCGAGGTGTCCGCATTGAAGATCTGCTTGCTCCAGGCCACAGGCTTGCTGTCCCCGTCCTTGTAGCGCCGAAAAGTCAATGCTTCGGGTTTTGGGCTCTCGATATTGGCTGACATGACAGAGTCTCCTTTGGTGACGCTTGCTGACGACTTTGGGGCGCGTCTAAACCTGTTGGCTACTGATCGCCCAGACGGATGGCTTTGCTGACGAGTTGGTGTACCCCGCCGACCATGTCCATCTGAAATCCGTACTGTGGAAATACCTTGGTAAATTGCGCTTTGCAGATGGCACAAATCATGGCCATGAAATTGACGCCATGTTCGTCACGCACCTGTTTGAGCGCTTGCATGCGCGGCATGGCGCCTTTGACCCGCAACTCGATGAGGTCATCGGTCAAAAGGCCACCACCACCACCGCAACAGAATGTGCTGTCGCAAATGGTTTCTGGCGCCATGTCATGGAAGTTGTTGGCAACGGCTTTGATGATCTCGCGCGGTATCCGAAACTGCCCGCCTGGCATGTCGCCCATCCGCGAGGCCCGTGCCACGTTGCAGGAATCATGGAAGGTAATGATGCGGTCGTCGTTCTTTTCTTTGTCGAACTTCAGCCGACCGTCTTGGATCAGGCCGTAGGTGACTTCACAGATGTGCTGCGGAACCGGGTAGCGCTCATCGAGCCAGTCAAATGGCCCGAGAAAGGTGTTCCAGTGGTTGTAGGCCACACGCCAGGCATGCCCACATTCGCCCACCACAATGCGACGCACTCCCAGCTCTTGCGCTGCCTGCTTCACACGCAGAGAAATTTGCCGCATCTGCTCGTAACTGCCCAGAAACAGGCCGAAATTGGCGGCCTCGGAGGCGTAAGAGCTCAGGGTCCAGCTGATGCCCGCAGCGTGAAAAACCTTGGCATAGCCAATCAGGCTTTCAACATGCGGCTCAGAGAAGAAGTCAGCACTTGGCGTGATGAGCAGTACCTCGGCGCCCTTGACGTTGAGCGGGAACTTGACGTCCTGACCGGTCTCTTCCTTGGTGTCTTCTTCCAGGCCCAGCAGGGTGTCTTCCAGCGCAGGCTCGGGAATGCCCAGGTTGTTGCCAATGCGGTGAACCTTGCCAATGATCTCGTTGGAGTACTTCATGCCAACGCCAACGCTGTCCATGATTTCTCGCGCAGCCATGGTGACTTCGGCAGTATCGATACCGTACGGACAAAACACCGAGCAGCGCCGGCATTCTGAGCATTGGTAGTAGTAGCTGTACCAGTCGTCAAGCACTTCCTTGGTGAGATCTTTGGCGCCGACCAGCCAGGGGAAGTATTTGCCAGCGAATGTGAAATAACGGCGGTAAACTTGGCGCAGCAAATCCTGTCGGGCCACGGGCATATTTTTGGGATCGGCCGTGCCTAAAAAATAGTGGCATTTGTCAGAACAGGCGCCACAGTGCACGCAGGTATCCATGTAGACCCGCAAAGAACGGTACTTACCCAGCAGTTCCCCCATCTTTTCAATGGCCTTGCTTTGCCAGTCTTCAACCAGCTGTCCCGGATAACCCAGGGCTTTTTGCAAGGGTTCGGAGGCGACAAATGGCTTAAGGTGAGCGGTGGCGTCCACCTTGACCAAAGGAATGACCGGGTACTCTTTGAGCTTGGGTGTTTCGAACGCTGCAACGGCCATGGTGGTGGTGCCTGGTTTTGCTACTTCTCGACAGCACTGGCCCACGAGGTCACATGGCGCGCCTCGCGGGGGTTGTCGATCATGTTTCGGGTCGGGCTAAAGAACAAGCCCGGTGCATGCAGCAATTTGCTGATCGGGAAAATAATCATCAACAAGGCCACCAGGCTCAGATGGATCAGCAGCAGCGGGTCTGAAGGCAAAGGCTGGATGCTCAGGCGCATCAGGCCGAGCATGAACATCTTGACGGCAATGATGTCAGTGGGCGCAACAAAGCGCATGGCCAGGCCGCTCAAACCAATGGCCAGCAGCAGAGCGAGCATCAGGTGGTCCGATGGTGTGGAGATGTAGCGCACCCGGTCAACCAGGAAGCGTCGTGCCCAAAGACCGGCCAAGCCCGCGACGAGCGCAAAACCTGCGTACATGCCAAAGGCCTGAATCATGACCACCGGAGCCCACACCGGCTCCTGGAAGTAGCGCAGGTGGCGCAGCACAACCAACAACAAAGCCGCGTGGAACGTCCAACCAAAAATCCAGGTCCACTTGCTTGACCTGAATAAACTCTCAAAGAAAACGACCTCGCGGGCCAGCCGCCAGCCAACCCCGCTGGCCGTGATGGGCGCGGGGGTGACAGCGATTTTCAGTGGAGAGGGCGTGCGTGCGTACTGCCTGATTTTCAAAGCCAAGCCCAGCACGAACACGCCGGTGGCAACATAAAACAACAGGGCATAAAAGACGCTCAGCACGGACATGGTTGCTGGCGTTGCCTGTTCAGTGTCGCCGTTTTTTTTTACACGCAACCGGTCGGCTTGGGCAGGCCGGCGATTTTGCACGCCTGCTTGGCTGGACCGTATGGGAACAACTCGTAGAGGTACTTGCTGTTGCCTTTTTCTTCGCCGAACTGCTTGCCGATGGCCTTGGTCAGGACGCGAACAGCGGGTGCAATCTGGTACTCGTTGTAGTACTCGCGCAGAAAGTTGATGACTTCCCAGTGGTTATCGGTCAGCGGAACCTTTTCTTCTTCTGCGATGTGGACGGCTACGTCCGTGTCCCAATCGGCCAGATTGGTCAGGTAACCCTCTTCATCAGTTTCATAGGTTTTGCCATTGATTTCAAAGCTCATGCGAGTCTCCAGTTTGAATGAAAGTCGAAAAAGACGTGCCTGTTAAAGCCAGGAGTTCGATGTCCGGTGTTCAGCGACAAGGTCGACGAATCCACCGTAATCCACCGTGCTCATGCCTTGCAGCAAGCGGTCAGTCAGGCCGCGCGCGTCAGCGTCTGGCTTGAGAACGTGAAACTTGATTTTGCCAGCAGCTTCCATCACCAAGGACTCTACCGCGCTGCCAGCAGTGGCGGCATAGACGCCGTCTTCAATCAGGATGACGGCATCACCGGCCTGAGCCAAATTCAGCGCGCTTTGCAGGGAGCTGGTCTGGAAGGGAGATTTGTTGATGATGTGAAGCATGCCTTGCTTTCAAAAACTCAAAATAACATCTTGCTGGCGCATCAACTCACCCAGCTGCTCACTGTTCATCACCTCGACGGGCACGAGCAAGTCCTTTTCGGTCAGGCCACGCTTGGTCAGCGAGGCTTCATCGACATAGAGTTTCTCCACGTCGTAGCCCTCTAGGGCACGGTAGCTTGGCGAAAAATTCTTGATGCCGATGTCTTTGGTTTGCTGACCCTTGACCAATTCATAGACGCCGTCGTCCATGAAGACCAGACTCACATCTTGGTCAAAGGTGGCCGTGATCAGAACCACCTCCAAGCTTTCGAGCGCGTAGATGGTGCCGTAGGGTGCTTTGCGATTGACGAACATGAACTTTTTCATGGCTCAATCTCCAAAGGTGACCAGACGGTCTGCCTTGATACCCGAGTCAACCAGCTGGCCCAAGCCAGAAATCCGAAACCCTGGCGCCAGTACCGTGTCCTTGATGCCGCGGCGCAGGGCCGCTGCCACGCAGACCACCAGGTCGACCTTGTGCTTTTCAGCCAACTCTGACCAGCGGTTCACGATATGACGGTCATCCTGTGGCGGCTCTGTCAGCTTGTTGGCGTTGTTGACGCCATCGTGGTAGAAAAAGACCCGCTGAACCTCGTGCCCTTTGTTGATCGCCGCGATGGCGAACTGATACGCACTGTCAGAAGCCTGATGGGTATAAGGCCCCTCGTTGACAAGAATTCCAAACTTCATGACGCGAAACCAGACTTAAAAGCGAATATGCGTTGAGGCGTTGAGGTTAGCCCGTGCGCCACGCCAGTCGTCGATCAGGTACTTGGTAAAGGGCAGGTCGCACTTTTCGAAAAACCTGGGCCAGCCAATGCGCTCGACCCAGTCCGACAGACGCTCCCAGGGGCGCGCATCCTCCTTGT
>JAURGS010000060.1 GCA_030833685.1 Rhodoferax sp.
TCACTTTCAAGACCAAATAAGCGCCACCGCGGCAGGCAACATCAGGCTGCCCACTGCTCAGGGTTGACGGCGTCGATTTGATGCTTGTCCAGAAACTGCTCGGCATAGGTCTGGTACACCCGCTGGCGCACAAACACATCAAACAGGTCCGGGTCGATATGCCCGTTGCGCTTGAAGTTGTTCATGATGCCCATGGCCTTGGACAAGGTCATGCCGGGCTTGTAGGGTCGATCGGATGCGGTCAAGGCCTCAAAAATATCGGCAATGCCCATCATGCGCGCCGGCCACGACATCTGATCGCGGGTCAAACCCTTGGGGTAGCCCTTGCCGTCCATGCGCTCATGATGGCCACCAGCGTATTCGGTGACCTTTTTCAGGTGGTTGGGCCAAGGCAGACGCTCGAGCATCTTGATGGTTGCCACGATATGGTGATTGATGACCTCGCGCTCAGCAGCCGTCAAGGTGCCAGCGCGAATGCTCAGGTTTTCAAGCTCGTCATCACTCAAAAACGGGCTTTGCTGACCTGATGGGGCGGTCCAGAATCTTGACGCCCCGATGTCGCGCACCCTGGCCAGGTCCTCGTCTTTCATGAATTCGCCGCCGCGGTTGCTTCGGCGCAAAAAATCACGGTCTTCGTCGATGAGCTCAAGCTCGGCCTGCAAGCCCTTTTCATGGGCCGCCTCAGCGACGGTATCCTGCGGTTGACGCAGCGCCAGCTGCGCGCGCAGGCAAGCAATCTCAGCGTCGCGCTTGAGTACCTCAAAGCGGGTATCAAGCAGTTCGATGCGATCAAACAGGGTCTGTAATTTGGTCGCCTTGTCCACCACATGCACAGGGGTGGTCACCTTGCCGCAATCGTGCAGTAGGCCTGCGATCTTGAGCTCGTACATGTCTCGCTCATCGAGCTTGAAGTCTGCCAACGGTCCGTCCTTGGTGTCGTTGACCGCCTGCGCCAGCTGCATGGTGAGCGTCGGCACCCGCTGGCAGTGGCCGCCGGTGTACGGCGATTTTTCGTCGATCGCCGCGTTGATCATGCCGATAAAGGACTCGAACAGCTCCTCAAGCTGCGTGATCAGCATCCGGTTGGTCAGCGCGATGGCTGCCTGCGAGGCCAATGACTCGGCCAGGCTTTGGTCTGCCTGCGAAAAGGCCTGTACCGACTGGGCCCCTGGCGGCTTGGCATTGATCAACTGCAGCACGCCAATGACCTGGCCCTCATGGTCGAGCATGGGAACAGTCAGAAAAGACTGCGATCGGTAGCCGGTGCTGGCATCAAAACGCTTGGTGCCAGCAAAGTCGAAGTTGGGCTCGGTGTAAGCGTCGGCGATGTTGACCGTGTGACGGTTTAAGGCGGTGTAGGCCGCCACCATGGCATTGTTGGGCGCACCACCCTCCAAGTACAGGGGCAGATCCGGAAACGTGATTGGCTTGCCGCTAGAGCCCCCCATGGCGACATTGAGCGAGTCGTTGAGCAAAATCTCAAAGCGCAAAGCCTTGCCATCGACCATGCGGTACAGCGTGCCGCCATCGGCATGGGTGATCGACTTGGTGGCGCGCAGGATCAGTTCCAGCAGACGCGAGATGTCACGCTCTTTGGACAGGGCTGCGCCGATGTGGTTGAGCTGCTCAAGCCGCTCCAACAGATTCTTCAGTTCATCCATACGCCCCTCACTTTCTATTGAGCAGATCGCCGCTTGAAGCGACACGCTACAAGCCGTTCATGAGCAACCAGGACCTCAAGCCATCAATCGCTCAAGTGCTTCTCGGTATTTGGCCGCAGTCTGGTTGATGACTTCACGCGGCAGCGTGGGTGCCGGTGGCGTCTTGTTCCAAGGCTTACCGTCGATTCGCACCGACTCTAGCCAATCACGCAAAAACTGTTTATCAAAGCTTGGGGGGTTAACGCCCTCGGCATACGACTCCGCCGGCCAGTAGCGCGACGAGTCGGGCGTCAGCACTTCATCCATCAAAACAAGACGGCCACCAGATTCCAGGCCAAACTCGAATTTCGTATCGGCAATGATGATGCCCTTGGTCAGCGCAAAAGCACTGGCGGCATCGTAGAGCGCCAAGCTGATAGCGCGAATCTGGCTGGCCAGCTCGGACCCCACCATGGCCTGGGTCTGCTCAAACGTGATGTTTTCGTCATGTTCGCCCATTTGTGCTTTGGCCGCAGGGGTGTAAATGGGCGCTGGCAGTCGGCTGGCATTTTTTAAGCCCGGCGGCAAGGGCACGCCGCAAACGCTTTGCGCCTCCTGGTATTCCTTCCAGCCACTGCCGGCAAGATAGCCTCGCACCACGGCTTCCACCGGGACCGGCTTGAGGCGTTGCACCAACATCGAGCGGCCCAGCACTTGTGGCCGCTCCGCCTCGGCAACCACCTGTTCAGGCGCCTGGCCCGTCAGGTGGATCGGGCAGATGTTCAAGCCCTCGGGCCCAAGCTTGCCAAACCAAAACAAAGCCATGCGCGTGAGCAATTCGCCCTTGCCAGGAATGGGCTCGCCCATGATCACGTCAAACGCGCTGATCCGGTCCGAGGCCACCATCAGGATACGGTCTTCACCCACCGCGTAGTTGTCGCGCACTTTGCCGCGCGCCAAAAGCTTTAAAGACGTGAGAGAAGAGGTATGGACAGTGGTCATGGGAATTCAAAGTCACGTGCGCTGTTGTCAGCCGTGGGCCAAAGAGCGTAAACGCAACCCAAGTGTCGCACGAAGGCCGCCTGGCGCGGGCGCTGCTCGCTGCTCTTAAGCCCCGAACGGTTTGGTCAGCGCGGTATTGACCAGCTGCTCGACAAAGTCTTGGCGCGCGCGTCGTTCCTCGTCGCTGCCCAGGTGGTGCATCAGGGACTCACCCAATTCGTAGCTGTAGGTCAAAAAAGCCCTCTGGCTGGACTCGGCGCTTGAATAGCCCAGGGCGCGAAAGGTGTCGATATGAACTTGCAGCCTGCTGCGATCGGCTTCATCCACCGCCTCGCGCGCCAAGCTGTCACGACGGGCCCATGCACGGATAGCCAACTCGATCCGGGCTGCGCGCACTGCCGAGCGCCCGCGATGGGGCAAAGAGATCAGAGTTCGAAGCCGTGTTTGAAGGTCCTCAGAGCTCACCTCCAAAATGCGTCGCGACAAATCAATCGTTGCGCGCCGACGCCATTGCTGCAAAACCTCCCGCAACAAATCATCTCGGTCAGAGAAGTGCCAGTAAAAGCTCCCTCGGGTGACTTTGAGCTCGGTGGCCAGCACGTCCACGCGCACATGGTCAATGCCCTGGTCAAGCAGCACGGCGGTGGCTGCCTCGACCCAATCCTCGCGTCCCAGCGGTGTTCGTTCCACTGCGCCGCGTAGACCCTGGGCGCGTGCGGGCGCCTTGCGCCGGGTGGTGACCGGGCGGGAACCCGCTGCCTCTTTGGATTTCGCAACCATAAGCGCAATGTTGCCATACATTGGTGTATGGCAACTGGTGTAAACCCCTACCCCCAATGAAAATATCCACGCTAACATCGGCAACCTTATCCATACACTAGTGTATTGAGCTGATCCTTTCTTCGTCACATGGCTGCGCTTGACTTTTTCCACGACCCCCAACTGCTGGCGCCGCGACAAGCCGTGCGTGAGGATCTGGGTGCGGGTCAGTTCATCTTGCGCAACCCCACACCGCTGGAACCTTTTGAGCGATGCGTTGGCCAATGGCTTGAGAAGTGGGCTCACCAGACGCCCCGCGCCCTGGCGGTAGCCGAGCCGCAAATGGGTGGCTCGTGGCGCGAGCTATCCTGGGGGGTACTGCGAGAGCAAGTGGGCCGTCTGGCGCAAAGCCTCTTGGATTTGAACCTGGCGCCAAATGGGCCGGTTGTCGTGCTCTCCGACAACAGCATCGATCACCTGTTGCTCTTGCTAGCGGGTATGCACATTGGCCGCCCGGTCTGCTCGGTGAGCAGCGGCTACAGCCGCCTGGCCAAAGGCGACTTCAGCCGCATCCACGGCATTCTGGCCAACTTGCAACCAACTTTGGTGTATGCCAATGACAGCAGCGTCTATGGCCCGGTTCTCCAGAGTGCGGGCTTGGCTGCGCCCATGGTCTTTAGCCACGGCGCCAAAGCAGTGCCAGGTGCGCTCGATTTTGCCGACCTGTTACTGAGCCCGGAGTCACCCGCTGTGATGCAGGCATTCGGTGAAATTCGGCCAGAGACCCACGCCAAGTACCTGCTGACCTCAGGCTCAACCGGTCAGCCTAAAGTGGTCATCAACACCCACCGCATGCTGTGCGCGAATCAGCAAATGCTGGCCCAAACCCTTTGCTTCCTGAGCGAGGAAAAACCGGTTCTGTTGGACTGGCTGCCCTGGAGCCACACCTTTGGCGGCAACCACAACATGTTCATGGTCATGCGCCACGGCGGCACGCTTTATATCGATGACGGACGCCCCATGCCAGGCCTGATCGACAAGACCATTGCCCACTTGCGCGAAGTCCAGCCCACGGTGTACTTCAACGTGCCCAAGGGTTACGAAATGATGCTACCAGCCCTGGAGTCTGATCTGGACTTGGCCCGGCGCTTTTTTGAAAAGCTGCGTATGGTGTTCTACGCGGGTGCGGGCATGCCCGAGTCCATCTGGCGCCGCCTGGAGGCGGTTGCATCCAAGGTGCGAACAGACCCCGTGTGGTTCACAACCTCCTGGGGTTCAACTGAAACATCGCCCGCCATCACCTTTGCCAACTGGCACCTTAAGCGCCCGGGGGTTATTGGGTTGCCCATGCCCGGGGCCGAGATTAAATTTCTGCCCAGCGGCGACAAGTTGGAGATGCGCATCCGCGGCCCCAATGTGTTCCCCGGCTACCGCAACAACGCCCAGGCCACAGCCGCTGCGTTCGATGACCAAGGCTTTTACTGCATTGGTGATGCGGGTTATCTTGCCGACGCCCAAGACCCCTGTAGCGGCATTGTGTTCAATGGACGTGTGGCCGAGGACTTCAAGCTCACCAGCGGCACCTGGGTTTCTGTTGGCACCTTGCGCATTGCACTGATCGCAGCGCTCGCGCCCCACGTGCAGGACGCCGTGATCACCGGCCACGACCGTGACGAACTCGGTGCCTTGCTGTTTTTGACAGAGGGCGCTCGCAAACTCCCTGAAGACCAATTACGGTCCGATTTACAACAGGGCTTGCGCGCCATGAAGGCAAGCGGTGCCGGCAGCTCGCAAGCGCCCGCACGCGTGCTAACGCTGCCCGACACGCCTAACATGGCGCTCAGCGAAATCACCGACAAAGGCTACCTGAACCAGCGCACTTGCCTGCAGACACGCGCAGCCGATGTGCAAGCTCTGTACGCCAACCCAGACACACCGCGTGTGGTGCGCCCCTGAAAACCTAAAACCTCTGGCCTTCGAGAAGCCCTATGACCCCATTGCAAGCCCTGACGGAGCCGCCCGTACTGACACAACTCTCGCTGCTCAAACTTGAGCAGGCAGAGTCGGTTTTGCACATTCGCCTGAACCGTCCGAACAAACGCAACTCCATCAGCGACGAACTTCTGGCACAAATTCACACGGTTTTTGTTCACCTGCCCAAGTCTGTCAAAGCTATCGTGCTCAGCGGCGAGGGCGAGCATTTTTGCGCTGGACTTGACCTCTCCGAGGTAGCCGAGCGCACCGTCGCGGAGGGCATGCAGCACTCGCGCTCATGGCATGCCTGCTTTGATGCCATCCAATTTGGTCCTGTGCCGGTGATTTGCGTGATGCACGGCGCCGTGGTGGGCGGCGGCCTGGAACTGGCGGCAAGCGCCCATTTGCGAGTCGCCGAGGACAGCGCTTTTTACGCCTTGCCCGAAGGCACTCGCGGCATTTTTGTGGGCGGCGGCGGCTCGGTCAGAATTTCCCGTCTGCTCGGTGTTGCGCGCATGACAGACATGATGTTGACCGGCCGTGTGTTCGATGCCAACGACGGGCAAAGCTTTGGCATCTCGAATTACCGAGTCCCAGACGGCGAGGGCTTGAACAAGGCCTTGGCGCTGGCGCACAAGATCTCGCAAAATGCACCGCTGTCCAATTACGCCATCACCCAAGCGCTGCCGCGCATTGCCGATCTGTCGGCCAGCGATGGCTTGTTCATGGAGTCGCTGATTTCATCGATCGCCCAGGGCGACGAGGCGGCCAAAGAGCGTGTGCGTGCATTTTTGGATAAGCGTGCAGCCAAAGTGGTCAAAGCCCCCTGAGCAGTGTTATGGCCGCCCAAACACCCACATCAAAAAGCCATGTCTACACCGTACAGGTGCACTTTGGTGACTGCGACCCGGCAGGCATTGTGTTTTTTCCGAATTTCAGCCGTTGGATGGATCAGGCCTCCCTGGCCTACTTCATGGCCTGCGGGCTCCCCCCCTGGCATGAGCTGGTGAAAACCCGCGGCATCGTCGGCACACCCCTGTTGGAAATCCACACCCAATTCAAAAAAGCCGCCACCTACGGCGAGGTTCTGGACATCACCACCACCATTGAGCACTGGGCGCAAAAGACCTTTCGTCAGCGCCATGTGGTGCGTCGCGGCCAGGACCTGATCTGCGAAGGCACAGAAACCCGAGCGTTTGTGGTGCGCGACACCGACAATGGGCGGCTCAAAGCTATTGCTGTTCCTCAGGACATCATCGATTTATGCACCCAGGCTCGCTGAGCCGTTTTTTACCAACCTTGAAAAGGAGTCTCCTGTGAAAAAAACCATTCAACGCACGCTAGTCGCCCTGGCTGCCGTCGCCATCAGCGGCACTGCGCTGGCCGACATCACCATTGGTGTGAATCTGTCGCTCACCGGCCCAGGCGCCGCGCTGGGCC
Source organism: Rhodoferax sp. (assembly GCA_030833685.1). GTDB lineage: Bacteria > Pseudomonadota > Gammaproteobacteria > Burkholderiales > Burkholderiaceae_C > Rhodoferax. The sequence goes on from JAURGS010000060.1 coordinate 6,816, forward strand.
TGCCCATGCAAGCCATGATGAAGGTCTTCCCGCAGTCGATTGGCGGCGAGAAGGTCAATGTCATCGTGCTCGATGACGCCTCCGACCCGGGCAAAGCCGCGCAGAACGCCCGCCGCTTTGTCAACCAAGACAAGGTCGACGTGATCTTTGGCGCCAACCTCACCCCCACCACAGTGGCTATCGGACCGATTGCCACCGAAGCCAAAACGGTGCAGATTTCGGGTGCGCCCGGCAAAGACGGCCCCTGGGTGTTCATCTTGCCCCAGGGCTTTAACGTGATGGCCCACGCCATGATGCAGCACATGAAAGCCAAGGGCATCAAAACCCTGGGATTCATTGGCTACGCCGACGCCTATGGTGAAGGCTGGCTCAAAGCCATGGACCCCATGCTCAAAGAAGCCAACATCAAGATGGTAGACGTCGAGCGCTTTGCCCGTACCGACACCAGCGTTACGCCACAAGCATTGAAATTGGTCTCGGCCAATCCGGATGCGATCCTGGTCGTGGCCTCGGGCTCGATTGCCCCGATGCCCGAAATCGCCCTGCGCGATCGCGGCTACAAAGGTCTGATGTACCAAACCCATGGTGCAGCCAGCCCAGACCTGATGCGCATTGGTGGCAAGGCCGTGGAAGGCACGTTCGTGGTGTCCGGCCCTGCCATCTTTGCTGACAAGCTGGCCGATAGCCACCCCTCCAAGCAGGCCTCGATGGACTTTGCCAAGCGCTTCAAAGAAGCCACTGGCACCGACAAGCTCACCCCGTTTGCGGCACACGCCTACGACTTCATGGTGGTGATGGAGAAAGCCATTCCAATGGCGCTGAAAAAGGCTAAGCCTGGCACCGAGGCATTCCGCCAGGCCTTACTCGATACGCTCAACACCATGGGTCGCACCGTCATTTCGCACGGCGTGATGAACTGGAGCCCGAGCGACCACTGGGGTTACACCAACGAGACCGGTGTGATGGTGATGGTCAAGAACGGCGCCTTCGAAGTTCTTAAGTAAGACTGGGCGCAACACGGGTTCGCCATGGACATCACCATTGCTGGCATGCTGGCCGTCGACGGCCTGACCAACGGGGCTATTTACGCCTTGCTCGGTCTGGCTCTCGTCATGGTCTTTGCGGTGACCCGTGTCATCTTTATTCCCCAGGGTGAGTTCGTTGCATTTGGCGCCCTCACACTGGCCATGTTTATCGACCACAAAGTGCCTGGCACCGTGTGGTTGCTCATCATCATGGCCGTCGTGGTGAGCACGCAGGAAGGCGTGGCGGCGTTGAAAGCTGGTGCCTCGGGCGCTGCGGTGATGAAAGCCTGCCTCGGGCCTTTGCCGATACCCGCGCTGGTGGCGGGCTTATCGATTTGGCTGGCGCCGTACTCGCTACCGATGTGGTCCATGGTGGTGCTTAGCCTGGCGCTGGTGACGGCCATGGGCCCCTTGCTCTACCGCCTGGCTTACCAATCGCTGGAGTCCTCAACGCCTTTGGTTTTACTGATTGTGTCGGTGGGCGTGCACTTTGCGCTGACCGGCCTGGCCTTGTTATTTTTCGGGCCAGAGGGTTTTCGCAATCCCACTTTCTGGGATCAACGCCTGCAACTGGGTTCAGTACCCATCAATGGGCAGGCGGTCATTATTTTTGTCACGGCGCTGCTGTTCATTGCAGCGCTTTGGTTTTTCTTTGAAAACACCCTGTTTGGCAAGGCTCTGCGAGCCACGGCCGTCAACCGCAACGGCGCGCGGCTGATGGGCATCTCCACAAACACCGCTGGCCAGCTCACCTTCACACTGGCGGCCTTTATTGGCGGGCTCTCGGGCATATTGCTCGGGCCAACCACCACTGTGCTGTACGACTCGGGGTTTCTGATCGGGCTCAAAGGCTTTGTCGCAGCGGTGATTGCCGGTCTGGCCAGTTACCCCGGCGCGCTGGTGGTTGCCTTGGGTGTCGGTTTGGTCGAAGCGTTCAGTTCGTTCTGGGTCAGCGCCTTCAAGGAAGTTGTCGTGTTTGCGCTCATCTTGCCAGCGCTATGGCTTCGCTCGCGCCACGTGGTGGACGACGGCGAGGAGCACTGACATGAACCGTTTACGTGCCTACCACCTGTGGCTGGTGCTGGCGGGCATCGTGACCCTGGCTTTGCTGCCATTGCCCCCTTTCTGGATCGCCCAACTCAATTACATCGGCTTGTTTGCCCTGACCAGCCTGGGCTTGGTGCTGCTCACTGGCGTGGCGGGGCTGACCTCGTTTGGCCAGGCCGCTTTCGTCGGTATCGGCGCCTACACAGCCGCTTGGTGCGCACTTAATTTAGGCTGGCCACCGAGCATCACTTTGCTCCTGGGTGTCGCTATCACGGCAGCGAGCGCGTGGTTCATTGGTCGCATCACCTTGCGGCTATCGGGCCACTATTTGCCGCTGGCCACGATTGCCTGGGGACTGTCGCTTTACTACCTGATGGGCAACCTGGAAGCGCTGGGCAAATACGATGGTCTGATTGGCCTGAAGAGTCTGACGCTGCTGGGCGAACCCATTGGCCAGGGTCAGGGCTTTTTCGCCGTGTGCTGGACACTGCTGTGGCTGGCTACTGTGGCACTGACCTTCTTGCTGAACTCGCGGCCCGGACGCGCCCTGCGCGCGCTCAAGGACGGACGGCAAATGGCCGAGGCCATGGGTGTGCACACGCTTCGCTACAAGATCGGCATCTTTGTCGTCGCAGCGTTGTTTGCCTGCGTGTCCGGCTGGTTGTTCGCGCACTTTCAGCGCACCGTCAATCCCTCGCCCTTCGGCCTGAAAATGGGTATCGAATACCTGTTCATGGCGGTGGTTGGGGGTGTGGGCAATCTGTGGGGTGCCTGGCTGGGTGCTGGCGTGGTGCGCCTGCTCGATGAGCAGCTGCAGACCTGGTTGCCCCAGCTACTGGGCGTGAGTGGCAGCTTTGAGACGATTGTGTTTGGGGTGATGCTGGTACTGATATTGAAGTACCGCCCCGATGGATTGTGGTCTTGGGTGCAGCAATGGCTGGGCCCCAGCGAGCGGCTGCGCGATTGGGACAATGCCCCGGTCTTGCCCCAGCGCAACAAGCCCGCTGTCGGGGACGTTGTGCTGGATGTGCAAAAAATTCGCAAGCATTTTGGCGGACTGGTCGCCGTTAACAACATCAGCTTTCAGGTCAAGGCCGGGCAAATCGTGGGCTTGATCGGCCCCAATGGCGCTGGCAAATCAACCATCTTCAACCTGATCACGGGAACCCTGCCAATGAGCAGCGGGCAGGTGCAATTTAACGGGCAGGCGGTACACGGACTACATTCACGCGACATTGCTACGCGCGGCCTGATGCGCACCTTTCAGCACGTCAAAATGATTCCCAACATGAGTGTGCTCGATAACGCGGCTATCGGCGCGCATTCACGCGGCCACAGCGGCGTCATGAGCGCCATCTTGCGGCGTAACCGTTCAGAAGAAAAAGCCATCATGGCCGAAGCCGAGCGCCAGTTGGTGCGCGTGGGCCTGGGTGATCGCATCCATGATCAGGCAGCCAACCTACCCATGGGCCAGCAACGGCTTTTGGAAATCGCCCGCGCGCTGTGCGCCGACCCCACTTTGCTCTTGCTCGACGAGCCAGCGGCTGGACTGCGACACCTGGAGAAACGTGAACTGGCCCGTGTGCTGCGCCAGCTGCAGTCTGAGGGCATGAGCATTTTGCTGGTCGAACACGACATGGATTTGGTCATGGATGTTTGCGATCACATCGTGGTCATGGAGTTTGGCACCTACCTTACTGAGGGCAGCCCTGCCCATGTGCAGGCAGACCCCAAGGTGCGCGCAGCCTACCTCGGAACGGAGCACTGACCATGGCCCAGGCGCTTCTGACGGTGAAAGACTTGCACGCCGGCTATGGCAAAGCAGAGGTGCTGCACGGGATCTCGCTTGAGCTGGCTCTGGGTGGCGTCATCACCGTGATCGGCCCCAATGGCGCTGGCAAATCGACGACCTTAAACGCCCTGATGGGCTTGTTGCCCGCCACGGGACAAATTTGCTTTGAGGGCCAGGACATCACGACCACCACGCTGGAAGAGCGCGTGATGCTCGGTCTGGCCCTGGTGCCCGAAAAGCGCGAGCTGTTTACCACCATGTCGGTGTACGACAACTTGCTGCTAGGGGGATTTCGCCCCATGAAACTCGGCCGGCGCCGCTGGCGCGATGGGCTCGAGCAGGTTTACGACTTGTTTCCGCGCCTGAAAGAGCGACAAAAGCAGATGGCCGGCACGCTATCTGGCGGTGAGCGTCAGATGTTGGCCGTCGGTCGCGCGCTCATGGGCCAGCCCAAGCTGTTGATGCTTGATGAGCCCAGCTTAGGCCTTGCCCCACTGGTTGTGCGCGAAGTTTTCAGCACCATCGAGCGCTTGCGCGACAACGGTGTGAGTATCTTGCTGATTGAGCAAAATGCACGCGCTGCTTTGGGCGTGGCTGACCATGCCTACGTGC
>JAURGS010000061.1 GCA_030833685.1 Rhodoferax sp.
AATCCCGCTGGATTTATAATCTGGCCTGTTCGAGGAGCGTTGCAGCGCAACTTCAGGCGAAAAGCCGTGGTGGCGTGAGGCTCGAACCCCGTCGGCTCTCTAGCCTGACATCTTCAAACGGCGCTCACCCACAGTTGGCGTGCGGTGAGCTCCCTGGTAAGCGTGCATGCCTTCGGTGGTTGATTTTTATCGACCTGGAGTGAACCATGAACGCTGTTTCCCATCAAAACCTGACCCTCGACCACGCCATTGCTGACATTGGCCTAGCTGGTTGGGGCCGCCGCGAAATCACCATTGCTGAAACCGAAATGCCCGGGCTGATGGCGATCCGGGAGGAGTTTGCCAAATCGCAGCCGCTTAAAGGCGCGCGCATCGCAGGCTCGTTGCACATGACGATCCAGACCGCTGTGCTGGTGGAGACTTTGCAGGCCTTGGGCGCTGAGGTGCGCTGGGCATCTTGCAATATTTTTTCGACTCAAGACCATGCCGCCGCCGCGCTGGTGGCTCGTGGCACACCCGTTTTTGCCTACAAGGGCGAATCGCTGAAAGATTATTGGGATTACACCCACCGAATTTTTGAGTTCGGCAAAAAGGGCGGCAAGGATGACGGGCCAAACATGATCCTCGACGACGGCGGGGACGCCACCTTGCTGATGCATTTGGGTACCAAGGCCGAGAAGAACCTGGCTGTTCTGGCCAAGCCCGGCAGTGAGGAAGAGACGTTCTTGTTTGCCGCCATTAAGGCCAAGCTCAAGGTGGATCCCACCTGGTACAGCCGACGCCTCAAACGCATCATTGGCGTCACCGAAGAGACCACCACGGGTGTGCTGCGTTTGAATGAAATGTCCGACAAGGGCGAACTGATGCTGCGTGCCATCAACGTGAATGATTCGGTGACCAAGAGCAAGTTTGACAATCTGTACGGCTGCCGCGAGTCTCTGGTTGACGCGATTAAGCGTGCGACCGACGTGATGGTCGCTGGCAAGGTTGCTTTGGTGGCCGGCTATGGCGATGTGGGCAAAGGCTCGGCCCAGGCCTTGCGTGCGCTCTCAGCCCAGGTTTGGGTGACGGAGATTGACCCGATCAATGCGCTGCAGGCGGCCATGGAAGGCTATAAGGTTGTGACCATGGAGTACGCCGCCGATAAGTGCGACATCTTTGTGACTGCCACGGGCAATAAGAACGTGATCACCTACAAGCACATGGAGGCTATGAAAGACCAGGCCATTGTTTGCAATATTGGTCACTTCGACAATGAGATTGACGTGGCCTCGCTGTCCAAGTGCAAGTGGGAAGAGATCAAGCCGCAGGTTGACCACGTGATTTTTCCGGCCAAGGGCAAAAAAGCGGCCAAGCGCATCATCTTGCTGGCCAAAGGTCGTTTGGTCAACCTGGGTTGCGGCACCGGCCACCCCAGCTTTGTGATGAGCTCAAGCTTCGCCAACCAGACCATTGCGCAGATTGAGCTGTTCACCAAGTCCAAGGCGTATAAGTCGGGGCATGTCTACGTCTTGCCCAAGCATTTGGATGAAAAGGTCGCTCGCCTGCATTTGATGAAGGTGGGGGCCGTGCTCAGCGAACTGACTGACGAGCAGGCGGCTTACATCGGCGTGAGCAAGTCTGGCCCTTACAAGGCAGAAAGCTACCGTTATTGACGACAAAGAGGTTCGATTTGTCACATGCGCATTGACCAACTGCTGGTCCAGCGCCAAATGGCCAGCTCCCGCGCGCAGGCGCAACGCTTGATTGCTGATGGCGTCGAGTTTTTGGACGACGGCGTATGGCGCCGTTGCACCAAAAATGGTGAGGACATCGCAGACGACGCCCAACTCCGGCTGCTTGATGATGCGCAGGCACGCTATGTTTCGCGGGCTGGCCTTAAGCTCGAGGCCGGCTTGCGGGCAATGGCGTGGTCGCCGCAAGGTTGGCAGTGTCTGGACGTCGGACAGTCCACCGGGGGGTTCACAGACTGTTTGCTGCAAAGCGGCGCGAGCAGGGTTGTTGGCGTGGATGTCGGCTCGGGGCAGCTGCATGCCAGCTTGCGACAGGACCCGCGGGTGTTGTGCGTTGAAAAATGCAATGCACGCACACTCAGCGCGGTCGATCTGGCGCAGGCCTATGCGGGGCGTAACCAGGTTGCAGCAGGCGCAGCAGACCTGGCAGCGCAGGAGCCCTTCGTGCCGGTATTTGACCTGGTGGTGATCGATGTGTCGTTTATCTCGCAGACCTTGCTGCTGCCGGCGCTATTGCCTTTGTTCAAGCCCGGTGGCCGGCTTTTGAGTCTGGTCAAGCCTCAGTTTGAATTGCAGCCTGGGCAAGTGGGCAAAGGCGGTGTGGTCAAGCAGCATCATTTTTTTGCGTTGGTCGAACAACGCCTGCGTACTGCTTGTGCCGAGCTGGGCCTTAGCGTTGAGCGCTGGATGGAGTCGCCCATTGCGGGCGGTGACGGCAACCGAGAGTTTTTGATGGCCGCCTTGTGGCCAGCGCGTTGAACAAGACCAACACCAAGGAGCATCCACATGCCATCGGCCACACCCATCAGTATCGAATTCTTTCCGCCTAAGACAAGCGAAGGGGCAGATAAGCTTCGCCGCGTGCGCCAGGAACTCTATGCCTTAAAGCCAGAGTATTGCTCGGTGACTTTTGGTGCAGGTGGCTCGACCCAAGAGGGAACGTTTGGCACCGTGCGCGAAATCATCAGCGAAGGCGTGGACGCTGCCTCGCACCTGTCGTGTGTGGGGGCTACCAAATCACGCGTTCGTGAGCAGCTGGCCGAGCTTGGGTCCATGGGGGTTAAGCGACTGGTGGCCTTGCGAGGAGACTTACCCAGTGGTTATGGACTGGGCGGCGAGTTTCAGTACGCCAGCGATCTGGTTCGTTTTGTGCGCGAAGAAACCGGCCAGCGCTTTCATATTGAAGTGGCCGCTTACCCGGAGATGCACCCGCAAGCCAGGTCGCCGTCGAGTGATTTGCAGGCGTTGGTCACCAAGGTTAGGGCGGGCGCAAACGCTGCCATTACCCAGTACTTCTATAACCCGGACGCCTACTTTCGCTTGGTCGAGGAGGCCGATGCGCTAGGCGTGTCAGTGCCCCTGGTGCCCGGCATCATGCCGATTGCCAGTTCATCCCAGCTTATGCGCTTTAGCGATGCCTGTGGGGCTGAGATCCCACGCTGGATTCGCTTGCGTCTGCAAAGCTTTGGTGATGACAGTGCGTCGATCAAGGCCTTTGGGCTGGATGTGGTGACAGCCCTGTGCGAACAACTGTTGGCCGGTGGTGCGCCTGGTCTGCACTTTTACAGCATGAACCAGAGTGTGGCCACTCTGGAGATTTGTAAGCGCCTGGGGTTGCTGCCAATGCCCCATTGACAACGGGTTCGAAGGCCTCTTGTGTGAAGAGGATTGCAACGGATGGCGAGCGTGGGCGATCGCGTACAGTGGAGGCTTGCGATGGCAAGCAGGAGTTGAGGTATGGGTTTTTCGGTTCAGGGTCGCGCATTTGCGCAAATTGCGGCGTTTCATCCCGAGCTGACGGCGTTTCGACGCGATTTACACGCGCACCCCGAACTTGGCTTTGAAGAGGTCTACACCTCTGGCCGCGTGAAACAGTCGCTGCAGGTTTGCGGGGTTGATGAAATTCATACTGGACTGGGCAAGACCGGTGTGGTGGCCACGATCCGCGGCAAGCGCCATGACAGCGGCCGCATGATTGGCCTGCGCGCCGACATGGACGCCCTGGCCATGACAGAGCACAACACCTTCGATTGGAAGTCATCCAAAAGTGGTCTGATGCACGGTTGCGGCCATGACGGTCACACCACCATGCTGGTGGGTGCTGCGCGCTACTTGGCGCAAACCCGTAACTTCAATGGCACCGCTGTGCTTATTTTTCAACCGGCCGAGGAAGGACGCGGCGGGGCCAAGGCCATGATCGACGACGGCCTGTTCGATCGCTACCCGGTGGACGCGGTTTACGGCATGCATAACTGGCCGGCCTTGCCACCGGGCACGATTGGGCTCAACCCCGGACCGATGATGGCCGCTGCAGACCGTATCGAAATTGAAATCACGGGCAAGGGCGGCCACGGCGCCCATGCGTACCAGACAGTTGATCCGGTCGTCGTTGCAGGGCACATCATCACGGCGGTACAAAGTATTGTGTCGCGCAATGTCAAGGCAGTGGACACCGCGGTGATCAGTCTGTGCGCGCTGCAGGCCGGTGATTTGAACGCTCAGAGTGTGATCCCGGGCAGCGCAACGCTGGTAGGTACGGTGCGAACCTTTTCCAGCGCGGTACAAGACCTGATTGAAAAGCGCTTGACCGAGCTGTGCTCGGCCATTGCCCAGGGTTTTGGTGCCCAAGCGCTGGTGCGGTATCAGCGCATGTACCCAGCGACCATCAACACCGAGGCTGAAGCCCTGTTTGCCGGTAATGTGGCCGAGACGCTGGTGGGTGCAGAGCGGGTGGTCCGTCAGCTTGAGCCCAGCATGGGCGCTGAAGATTTTTCATTCATGCTCAAGGTCAAGCCAGGCGCCTACTTGCGCCTCGGTCAAGGCATTGAGCATGGGGTTGGCAGCTGTTACCTGCACAACAGCCAGTATGACTTTAACGATGCAGTGCTGCCCCTGGGATCGGCCTTGCATGCCAGCTTGATCGAGCAGGCCATGCCACTGGTGTAGGCCAAGCCTTTGGCCCGTATTTCCCAAGCCTGCACCGACACCGCGCAGGTCGGCGAGATAATTCAGTCATGAACCAGCTCGAAGCCCTTAAACACCACACCACCGTCGTTGCCGACACGGGCGACTTTCGCCAGATCCAGGCCTTTCGGCCACAGGATGCCACCACCAACCCCTCGCTGATTCTGAAAGCGGTTCAGAAACCCGAGTACCGGTATCTGCTGGATGAAACCGTGCAATCGTTTCGCGCTGCCAGCGACAACGAGATCATGGATCGTTTGCTGGTGCGTTTTGGCACCGAAATCTTGTCTGTCATTCCTGGGCGTGTCTCCACAGAGGTTGACGCGCGTTTAAGTTTTGACACGGCTGCCACGGTGGCGCGTGCCAACGGCTTGATCGAGTTGTACCAGGCCCGTGGAATTCATATCGACCGGGTGTTGATCAAGGTGGCCGCTACCTGGGAGGGCATCCAAGCCGCTGCCGAGCTCGAGAAGCGCGGTATCCACACTAACCTGACGCTCTTGTTCTCTTTTTGTCAGGCCGTTGCCTGTGCGCAGGCGCGGGTGCAGTTGATATCGCCGTTTGTCGGCCGGATTTACGACTGGTACAAAAAAGCGGAAGGCAGTACCTGGGATGAGGCGGCCCGCTCGGGTAGCCAAGACCCGGGCGTGCAGTCTGTGGTGCAGATCTACAACTATTTCAAAAAATTTGACATCAGCACCGAGGTCATGGGTGCGAGCTTTCGCAATCTGGGCCAGATCGTGGCCCTGGCGGGTTGTGATTTGCTCACCATCAGCCCTGATTTGCTCGAGGCCTTGTCGCGTAATGAGGGCCCGATCACACCAGCCCTGAGCGTGGAAAAAGCCCGCGCCATGGACCTGGCGCATCACAGTTACGATGAAGCTGGATTTCGCCTGGCCCTGAACAACGACGCGATGGCCACCGAGAAACTGGCTGAAGGTATTCGTGCATTCTGCCTCGACACCCAAAAGCTGGAGGTCTTGATTCGTCAGGCCTGAGCAGATCGTCTTTGACGCCCGTGCCAAGCCGATCAGAATTGCATCCCCATGAGCCAACTACCCTGCACCCAACTGCCTGCTTGGTCAGCCCTGTCGCGCCGATTTGAAAGCCACGGCCGTGATTTTGACTTGCGTGAGGCGTTTGCCAGCGACCCCAAGCGCTTTGACCATTGGAGCTTGCAGGCGCCTTTTGTTTTTGCCGACTTGTCGAAAAATCTGATCGACTCGACCACTGAAGCCTTGTTACTGGACCTGGCGCGTGAATCGGGGCTGCAGGCGCATCGCGATGCCATGTTTGCAGGTGAGCGCATCAACAACACGGAGCAACGTGCAGTCATGCACTGGTTGCTGCGCGCTGCGCCAGCCGATCCCTCGATGCCCGCGCAGTCGGTTCACAAGCATATGCAGGCCTTGCACCATGAGGTGCAGCATGTGCAGTCGCAGGTTCTGGAATTTGCAGAGCGCGTGCGCGCAGATGATGCGCTTACAGACATTGTCAACATTGGCATTGGTGGCTCTGACCTGGGCCCGCAAATGGCGGTGCGTGCACTTTCTGATCAGTGCATGCCCGGCAAACGCCTGCACTTCGTCTCCAACATTGACGGCCACGAACTCTCCTCGGTTTTGAAACAGCTTCGAGCGCAAAACACGCTGTTCATCGTGGCCAGTAAAACCTTCACCACGCTGGAGACGCTGCGTAACGCCGAATCAGCGAAAGCCTGGTTTTTGGAGCAAGGGGGAGCCGGTGTGGAGCGCCACTTTGTCGCCTTGACCACCAACGTGGCGGCGGCCGCTGACTTCGGCATTGAGACCTGCTTTGGATTTTGGGATTGGGTGGGCGGCCGTTTTTCGCTGTGGTCTGCAATTGGCCTGCCACTGGCGATCGCCATCGGCGCCAAGGGCTTTAGGGCGTTTCTGGCTGGCGCGCATGCCATGGATGAGCACTTTCGCACCGCGCCGCTGCAAGCCAACTTGCCGGTGCGCCTGGGTTTGCTTGATGTCTGGTATCGAAATTTCCACGGCTTCACCAGCCGCAATATAGCCCCGTACCACAGCCACTTGCAGCGCTACCCGGCCTATTTGCAGCAGCTGGAGATGGAGAGCAACGGCAAGTCCGTGAACGCCAGCGGCCAGCTCCTGGGCACGGGTACGGCAGGGGTGGTTTGGGGTGAGCCGGGAACCAACGGGCAGCACGCTTACTTTCAGATGTTGCACCAGGGCAGTGACGTGATTCCGGTGGAATTTGTCGCGGTGAAAACACCCACCCACCAGTTGGCCGGCCATCATGATGCCCTGCTTGCCAACGCCCTGGCGCAGGCGCAGGCGCTGATGCTTGGGCAGGCAGATCCTGGCGGGCATCGGCATTTCCCGGGTAACCGCCCGAGCAGCTTTTTCTTGCTCGAGTCGCTCACGCCCCAAAGCCTTGGCGCTTTGTTGGCCTTGCAAGAGCACCGTGTTTTTGTCAGCGGTGCGCTCTGGGGTATCAACAGCTTTGACCAATGGGGCGTCGAGCTGGGTAAGGTTTTGGCCAAGGATGTGCTGGGCCGCATTCACTCTGGCCGACTCGATGGGCTTGACGGCTCCACTGAAGGCCTGATGCGTCAAATTCTGGCTAACACAGCAAAGCAGGATGAACCTGGTTTTTGACTTCGGCGCAGTCCTGTTTACCTGGCAGCCGGCGCTGCTGCTTGAGCAGCGCCATGCAAACTGGGTGGCACAGCACGGCGGGGCGCACGCTTTGGCGCAGGCGGTGTTTCACCATCCCGACTGGGAGGCTTTTGATCGCGGTACGTCCGAGCAGTCCGAGGTTGTATTGCACACAGCGCACCGGCTCGCCCTGCCGCATGAAGACGTTGCCAAGCTGGTGGCCAGCATCGCGCCCAGTCTGACGCCCATGCCTGGCACGGTCGCCTTGCTTGAGCGTTTGGTGACACGGCGCGAAGAACAACAAGACTTAAAGCTTTATTTCCTCTCCAACATGCCCGTGCCTTACGCGCGCACACTGGAAGATCTGCATGATTTCATTGACTGGTTTGATGGTGGCGTGTTTTCAGGCGACGCCGGGCACATCAAACCGGAGCCGGCCATTTACCAATTGATGCAGGAGCGCTACCGGCTCGACCCTGGGCGCACGATCTTCGTCGATGACATGCAGGCCAATGTTGAAGCGGCTCGCGCGCAGGGCTGGCAGGCGATTCACTTTCAGTCGCCACAGCAATTGGCACACGAATTGAAGCGCTGGGGCTTGTAGAGCATTGGCCGCAGACGATTTGCTTAAATCATCTAGACCCATGAAAAAACCCCGCAGGGAGAATCCCAGCGGGGTTTTTTGCTAGTGCCTGCGCAGCAGACAGCCGGGTTTACATACCCATGCCGCCCATGCCACCCATGCCACCCATATCGCCGCCGCCCATGGGCATGCTCGGTGCGTCATCTTTTGGTGCTTCAGCGACCATGGCCTCAGTGGTGAGCATCAAGGAAGCAACCGATGCGGCGTTTTGCAATGCCGTGCGGGTCACTTTGGTGGGGTCAAGAATGCCCATATCGATCATGTCACCGTAAGTGTCGTTGGCGGCGTTGAAGCCGTAGTTGCCTTTGCCACCGAGCACTGCGTTAACCACCACCGATGGCTCGCCGCCAGCGTTGTAAACGATCTCGCGCAGCGGCGCTTCAACGGCTTTGAGGACCAAACGGATGCCCGCTTCCTGATCAGCGTTGTCGCCTTTGATCGCGCCAGCGGCTTGGCGGGCGCGCAGCAGTGCAACACCGCCACCAGCCACGATGCCTTCTTCCACAGCAGCGCGAGTGGCGTGCAGGGCGTCTTCAACGCGGGCCTTCTTCTCTTTCATCTCGACTTCGGTGGCAGCGCCAACCTTGATCACGGCAACCCCGCCAGCCAGCTTGGCCACGCGCTCTTGCAGTTTTTCGCGGTCGTAGTCGCTCGTCGCTTCTTCGATTTGAACGCGAATTTGCTTGACGCGTGCTTCGATGTCAGCGGCAGGGCCAGCACCGTCGATGATGATGGTGTTTTCTTTGCCCACTTCGATGCGCTTGGCAGAGCCCAGGTCGGTCAGAGCGACTTTTTCCAGGGTCAAGCCAACTTCTTCGGCGATGACTTTGCCACCGGTCAGGATGGCGATGTCTTCGAGCATGGCTTTGCGACGGTCGCCAAAACCAGGGGCCTTGACAGCCACAACCTTCAGAATGCCGCGGATGGTGTTAACCACCAAGGTCGCCAGGGCTTCGCCTTCGACGTCTTCGGCAATGATCAGCAGCGGACGACCGGCTTTGGCAACTTGCTCCAGCGTGGGCAGCAGGTCACGAATGTTGCTGATCTTCTTGTCAAACAGCAGCACAAAGGGGTTTTCCAGCAAAGCGGCTTGCTTTTCCGGGTTGTTGATGAAGTAAGGCGACAGGTAGCCGCGGTCAAACTGCATGCCTTCGACGACGTCGAGTTCGTTTTGCAGGGACTTGCCGTCTTCAACCGTGATGACGCCTTCTTTGCCCACTTTGTCCATCGCGTCAGCAATGATCTTGCCGATGGATTCGTCGGAGTTGGCCGAGATGGAGCCAACCTGCGCGATTTCCTTGCTGGTGGTGGTGGCCTTGGAGGCCTTTTGCAACTGATCGATCAGGGCGGTGACCGCTTTGTCGATACCGCGCTTGAGGTCCATTGGGTTCATGCCGGCGGCGACATACTTCATGCCTTCGCGAACAATCGCCTGAGCCAAAACAGTGGCGGTGGTGGTGCCGTCGCCAGCGTTGTCAGAGGTCTTGGAAGCGACTTCCTTGACCATCTGGGCGCCCATGTTTTGCAGTTTGTCTTTCAGTTCAATTTCTTTGGCCACGGACACACCGTCTTTGGTGACGGTGGGCGCGCCAAACGAGCGCTCCAGAACCACGTTGCGGCCTTTGGGGCCCAAGGTGACTTTGACCGCGTTGGCCAAAATGTTGACGCCTTCAACCATGCGTGCGCGGGCTTCGCCGCCAAAAATCACGTCTTTTGCTGCCATGTTAATTACTCCAGGATTTCAAATAAAAGGGGGTGGGAACAGGATTGCGTCGCGAGCGGCTCAGAGGCGAGGCGCACAGCGCGCTGGAACCGGAACGTACTTCCCGTACGTGAGGATTCCGAGCACTGGGCAACAACGCATAGGAGTCGCGCAGCAGCAATCACTTCTCAACAACGGCGAAGAGGTCGTCCTCTTTCATCACCAGCAGCTCGTCGCCATCAACCTTGACAGTCTGTCCGCTGTACTTGCCAAACAAAACACGGTCGCCAACTTTGACGCTCATCGCGCCGAGTTCGCCTTTGTCGTTTTTCTTGCCCGGGCCAACAGCCAAGACTTCGCCCTGGTCGGGCTTCTCGGCGGCGCTGTCCGGAATCACGATGCCCGATGCGGTTTTGGTTTCGTTTTCGACGCGTTTGACGATCACGCGGTCGTGCAAGGGACGCAGTTTCATAAAAACTCCTGTAAGGAAAATTAAAATCGAGAGTTAAAAAAGCGCCTGGATCTAACCCGCAGGCGCCTGCCGAATTCAGGCAGAGGAGCTAAAAAACCAAGTTGTTAGCACTCACTGCCATCGAGTGCTAATGATATAGCCTTTTACGCAGTTTTCAAGGCCTGGCGTTAAAAAATCTTTTTAAATCAACCCTAAAAAGGCGCTCTGGCGCCGTTTCGGGCTTTTCGCAAGGCCCTTGTTTGTGCTTGCTTGGGCGGCCGGCAAGAACACCCCTGGGGTCAAAAGCGGCCTAGCTGTTGTGAGCGACCCTGTCCTCAAGCCGGGCTGCCCCGCTTTTGACCAAATCTTCGAGCAGGCCAGCGGTCCATTCCGTGTAACTGAGGTGCTGGGGCTGTCGGGCGTGCAGTTGCGTCATCACCGGGGTGGCTTGCATCCAAGCTTGCAGCGCATCGAGCGCAATGCTTTGCACCTCCAGAAGTTTGAATTTGAGCAGCGCTTTGGCCGCGTAGTGGCTGTGACGGGCAGGGTCTGCTTTGAAAGTCGCCAGGCGTCGGCGCGCACGCGCCAGCGCGCCCTCTACATCGCTAAATACTGGGCCGTGGCCGGGGATCACGATTTGGGGGCGCAGATTCTCAATCAGGTCCAAGGTGTCTTGCACCGCATCAAAGCCGTCTATGCCATCGATCTCCGGGAAAACCACGCCAAAGCCATTGTTCCAAAGGGCGTCGGCGGAAATCAGAATGCCGTCGTGCGGCTCGAACAAGAGCACAGCCTCAGGATCATGCCCGGGCGCGGCATGGACCTGCCAGCTGCGCTCACCGATGCGCATGCTGCTGCCAGGCTCTAATGTGCGGGAGAACTGAAAACGCGGGCACTGCTGTCCCGTTGACAGGTAAGACAAGCCTGCATCGTTCCAGACCTGGACATCGGTGGCCAGGCCTGGCGGAATCCAGGTTTCCAGCCCGGGGTGGTGGCCTTGCAAGGCGGCGTTGCCGCCGCAGTGGTCGCTGTGCAGATGCGTATTGATAAGC
>JAURGS010000062.1 GCA_030833685.1 Rhodoferax sp.
GATCGATGCCGTATTGCGCTGGCGATGAAAGACCCAGAGCGCAAGTAGCGGAAAAGTCAGCTGGCCCAGGGTGCCACCGTAGAGCGCAAAGCGAGGGCCCAAGATGCCATAGATCAGATGCCCGGCTTCATGAAAAGCCAGGTTGGCACTGTCGAGCACATGAACCCATTGTTGGCCGGTGTTGGCCAGCCACAAGATCACGCAGGCCGCCACCACGTAACCGGCAAGCGCCACTGATGACACCGCAGACCAGTGGTCCGCCTGGTCTGCTTCTTCTCTGTGCAGGAAGGACATTGGTCAAGTGTGCCAGAAGGCCCGCTTGCGGATCAACTGCCCGCAAACGTACGAATTTGCCCTCAATATCAGACCTGCGGGAGCGTCTGATCTGCTCGTTAAACTCGGGGTTCTTTCTGCGCGGGAGGCGTTATGACTGTCAAGGGACGATGCTATTGCGGCGACATCAAGTATGAATTCGATGGCGAGGGCACGGCCATTCAGTGCCACTGCCGCGAATGCCAGTACATCAGCGGCGGGCACCCGAACGCGGCTTTCGTTACCGCCAAGAAAGGATTTCGCTGGATTCAGGGCGAACCTAAATCGTTTGCCCGAACCGACCTGGAAGTGGCCCGCACGCGCCTGTTCTGCCCCCGTTGCGGCACGTCCTTGGCTACTTTGAGCCCGCGTTTTCCGGATGCCATCATCCTCAAGGTGGGCACCTTTGACGATCCATCCACCTTCAAGCCGGCGTTTGCGCAGTACACCTGCGATATGCAGCCTTTTCACGTGTTGCCCGAAGGTGTGCCCGCTTACGAAAAGACCAAAAACGGATAAGCGATGGTGTTGGCCAACATTACAGCCACAGAGGCGCCGCCGCATGGCCTGTCTCGGCCCGCCACACACCGCCAGCCCAGTGTGGGCGTAGTGGGTAAAAATAGCTGCCCGCTTTACCAACCCTTGTGACGATGATCGCCGGCCTCAATCTGCGTAGTTTTTTTCCGTTTCTGGCCTGGCCCAAGCCCACAGGGCAGTCCCTGAAGCTCGATGCCTCCGCTGGGCTAACGGGCGCTATCGTGGTCTTACCGCAAGCCATTGCTTTTGCGGCAATTGCCGGTCTGCCGCCGCAGTATGGCCTGTACGCGGCCATGGTGCCGGCCATTATTGGTGCGCTGTGGGGGTCGAGCCACCACATGGTGACGGGGCCCACCACAGCGATATCGATTGCCGTTTTTGCGTCAGTCAGTGCGCTGGCAGCGCCCGGCACTGAGTCCTACATCGCGCTGGTGCTCACGCTGACTTTCTTGGTCGGCGTGATTCAGTTTGTGATGGGCATTGCCCGCTTGGGCGCTCTGGTTAATTTCATCTCGCACACGGTGATCATTGGCTTTACGGCCGGTGCCGCATGCCTGATTGCCGCCAGCCAGGTTGGCAATTTTCTGGGCCTGAGCCTGCCGCGTGGCATGGCCTTTCATGAAGTCTTTATGTACGCCGGCCAGCATCTCACCGAAGCACATATTTGGGTGGTGGTGGTGGGCTTGGTAACACTTCTGTCTGGTGTGCTGGCGCGCCGCTACCTGCCCAAATTCCCGTACATGATCATGGCGCTGGTGATCGGCAGCCTGGTGGCGCTGGGCTTTAACCTGCTCATTGGCGAAGGGCAGACCGGTATCAAAACCGTTGGCATCATTCACACCGCCTTGCCTACCTTTTTGGTGCCCGATCTGAGCCTGCAGGCCATCAGCAAAATGCTGCTGCCGGCATTTATCGTGGCCACGCTGGCGCTGACTGAGGCCGTGGCCATTGCCCGCTCGATTGCCAATTTATCGGGCCAGCGCATCCACAACGACCAGGAATTCATCGGGCAGGGCCTGTCTAACCTGGTTGGCAGTTTTTTCTCCTGCTACACCGCCAGCGGGTCATTTAACCGCAGTGGCTTGAACTATGCCTCAGGCGCGGTCTCTCCCGCTTCGGCCATTTTTTCGGCCGTGTTTTTGGTGGTGGTGTCCTTGTTTGCCGCGCCGCTGGTGGCCTACATCCCGGTGAGCGCAATTGCCGCCATCTTGTTCATTGTTGCAGTCTCGCTGGTTAATTTTCATCAGGTCACCCACATCTTGCTGCGCCAGCCCCAAGAGCGCATTGTGTTTCTGATGACGTTTATTGGCACCATCGTCGACCTGGAGCGCGGCCTGCTGCTGGGCATCGTCACATCGCTGTTCTTCTATTTGTTCAGGACATCCCAGCCACCCATTGAAGAAAAGATGCTCAGCAAGGACGATTTACAAAAACCCAATCGCTCCTTGATCAGTGTCACGCCCGCCACACCCACCTGCCCCCAGGTGGCCATGTTGCAACTGCAGGGCTCGATTTACTTTGGCGCGGTTGGCCATGTGCGCGCACACCTCAATGCCGTAGACGCCGCGGACAAACGGCGCAAATGGGTTCTTTTGCTGGCACGAGGCGTGAATTTCATTGACTTTGCCGGTGCCGAGCTGCTTGGTGAAGAAGCCCGGCGGCGAAAGGCTATGGGTGGTGGCTTGTTTCTGGTGGGTGCACCACCTGCTGTGCACCAGTCGATTGAGCGCGCCGAGCAGACTCGCCAAATTGGCGCCAAACGCATCCTGACGCACAAAAGCGACGCCCTGGCCGCGCTGTACCCGCAGCTTGACTCCGAGATTTGCCGCTATTGCACGCAGCGCGTCTTTCGGGAATGTCAGGACCACCTGCCCAACGGCGAGGCGCGTGACACCTCAGAGAACACCAAGCCGGCTACCATCACCTAGCGGTGGTACAGCAACTTATGGGCCGAACCAATTCAACTGCGATTTGTAAGGCTTTGACCCTATGCGCTTGACCCCAGCCAGTTGCTCACGCACAGTTCGGGCCCAGCCGTGCATCAAAAACCCAGCACGCATTGAAGGAGAAATAGCGGCATGAGAAGCTGGTTTGCAGTCGGACTGATGTTGCTGGCCAGCCAGGCCTGGGGCGTCAAAGTCAGCCAGACGACGCTGCAGCTAGGCGACGTGCTGATGCCTTTGCATATCGCAGTCCCTGAAGGGCCCGGGCCCTTTCCCCCAGTTTTGTTCATCCACGCTAAACGCGGCATTGACGACAACGAAAGCCGTCATATCGCAGAACTGGCTGGCCAAGGCTTTTTGGTGGTCATGCCAGACTGGCAGTCAGGTCGCATGATCGAGCGCTGGCCCTCAGCGCATGACCCTGACACCGAACGCGACGTCGAAGCCGCGCTTGACTTTTTACGCCAACATCCCAAAGCCTGCCGCATACCCGCTGGCATCGTGGCGCAGTCTCGTGGCCCGTACTACAGCATTCGCCTGGCCGCCAAGCGGGGCAAGGACATTGCGGCGATTGCCAGCTACTACGGTCACATGCAAAACCCCAACGCGCCCGAGCCTGACCAGCTCTTTCGTGTGGCGCCTGAAGTGATGCAAATTACCACACCCATGCTGTTGCTCATTGGTGACCAGGACTTTGAGCTGCGCCGCATGAGCACAGGCAGAGCGTTTTATGCGCTCTGGGAGCGGGGGGTGCCTGTTGAACTGCAGTACTACCCTCTGGCACGGCGCGCTTTTGACTTTCGCGCTGACCAGTCGCCTGAGGAAAAAATCGCAACCCGCCATGCGCGTCAGCGCGTCAAGGCCTGGCTGCAGCAATGGATGAAGCTTGATGCCAGCAACAGTTGCCCTTAAAACACGTCAACGCGGGCGTGGCGATAACGCCATAGCGACCCGGTTGCAGTGGCGACTGTCTTTGGTGAACACCTGCGCCAAAGCGCTGTCTGCACTGTGGCTGTCGGCGCTAATGTGTACTGGCGCCGTGGCGCAACAATCAGCGCCCACTGTTCAAAGCGAAAGACACGCCTTTCGGGTCGTCAAGCTCACAGCAGACCTTGAGCACCCCTGGTCGCTCGCCTTCCTGCCAGACGGTCGTATGTTGGTCAGTGAGCGATCCGGTCAGCTGCGCCTGATCGAGCGTGACTTCAAGCTCAACCCCAAACCGGTTGAGGGCCTGCCCCCGGTGGTACCGCGTGGGCAGGGCGGGCTTTTTGACGTGGTCTTGCATCCCGACTACGCCAAGAATGGCTGGGTGTACTGGGCCTACAACGCCCCCGGCGCAGACGGGTGGGCAACCGCACTGGCGCGCGGTCAACTGCAAGGCCAACGCATGACGCAGGTGCAGGTGCTCTTTAGCATGGCGCCCAAAACGCGTACCGGTCAGCATTTCGGTGGGCGCATCGTCTTTGACCGCCAGAACAGGGTCTACCTGACTTTGGGCGACCGCGGTGAAAAAGAACGGGCCCAGCGCCTAGACGACCATGCTGGCTCGGTCATCCGTCTGCATGACGACGGGCGTGTGCCAAGCGACAACCCCTTCGTCGGTCGAGCCGACGCTCGCCCTGAAAAATGGACCCTGGGCAACCGCAACATGCAAGGCGCTGCCTTGCACCCCGTTACCGGAGAGCTTTGGACGCATGAGCATGGCCCTCAGGGCGGCGATGAGATCAACCGTATGCGAGCCGGTGTCAACTACGGCTGGCCAGTCATCACCTATGGTGTCAATTACGGCATTGGTACGCGAATTGGTGAAGGCACCAGCAAGCCGGGCATGGAGCAGCCCTTGCACGTGTGGGTGCCGTCTATTGCGCCGTCTGGCATGGCATTTGTTTCCGGCAATCGGTTTACCCATTGGCAAGGGGACCTGCTGGTGGGCGCGCTGCGTGGCTCCATGCTGGTCCGGCTGGTTTTGCAAGACAACAAAATCACCCATGAGGAGCGCATGCTGCAGGGTGATATCGGGCGTATCCGTGATGTGCGGGTCGGGCCTGATGGGCTGGTTTATCTGCTCACCGATGCCCCGGACGGCGCGCTCTACCGACTGGAGCCCGTCGGTCCCTAAAGACTGCTTAGATCCCGATGCAAGAAATCCAAGTCATCTTTGGTGGCATTGCGCAAGGCTGTATCTACGGCCTGATTGCACTGGGTTTTGTACTGGTCTACAAAGCGACCGAGACGGTGACCTTCGCCCAGGGTGAGCTGATGATGCTGGGCGCTTTTTGCGGGCTGCTGCTGTTTAATCGCCTGGGGCTGAGCTATTGGTTGGTATTTCCCATCGTGCTGGCGCTGCTGGCGCTTACCGGCTGGTTGATCGAGCGCGCCGTCATCCGGCCGATCCTGGGGCAACCCGCTTTCTCAGTGGTCATGCTCACCTTTGGCATAGGCTACGTCGCGCGCGGTCTGGTGACCATGATCCCCAACATCGGCACCGACACCCATGCCTTTGCTGCACCCTACAAAGACGTCTTGTTCAAATGGAGTGGCGTGGTAATCGGCGCCAGCCAGATCGTGGTGGTCGCCAGCACCGCATTGCTGTGCCTGCTGCTGTTTCTGGTGTTCAAGTACGCGCGGGTTGGCATCGCCATGCAAGCCGCTTCTCAAAACCAGTTGGCGGCCTACTACATGGGCATCCCTGTCAAGCGCCTCAACGGCCTGGTGTGGGCGCTGGCGGCGGCCGTTGCGGCGGTAGCAGGCCTGTTGTTGGCGCCAATTACTTTTGTGCACGCCAATATGGGGCTGATTGGCCTGAAGGCTTTTCCGGCAGCTGTGATCGGTGGTTTCACCAGTCTGCCGGGGGCGATTGTGGGCGGGCTGATCATCGGCGTGGTTGAAGCGCTGGCGGGCTTTTACCTGCCCGAGGGCTTTAAGGACATCGCTGCCTATGTGATGGTGTTGATCATGCTGGTGCTCAAGCCAAGTGGGCTTTTCGGCGAAAACACCCGCAAGAAAGTCTGACGCCACGCCATGCGCTTCATCTTCCACACCAGCTACCTGCAAGACATCCGCCTGGCCAAGCACGGCGGGCATCTGTTCTGGTACAGCATGCTCTGCCTGTTTTTGTTGGCCGCGCCTTGGCTGCTGGACGACTACTGGCTCGCGCAGCTGACTTTCGTGCTGATTTACGGCGTGGTCGGCCTGGGCCTGATGGTGCTGGCGGGCTTTACCGGCCTGTTTTCCATCGGACACGCAGCGTTTTTAGGGGTTGGCGCCTACACCGGCGCGGCACTTGCGGGCCTGGGCTGGCCTTTGATCCTGACACTGCCAGCGGCTGCAGCGCTGTCAGCAGCAGTCGGTGCTGTGGTCGGCCTGCCAGCACTGCGTGTCAAGGGCATTTACCTGGGCATTGCCACGCTGGCATTTGGCTTCATCGTTGAAGAAGTCCTCGCACGCTGGGAGAGCGTCACTGGCGGCAATGCCGGCAAGACGGTGTCCGCCATCGAGTTCAAGGCCCTGCATCTGGGCCCTGAGGCCAGTTTGTACGCGACCTGTTTGCTGGTGGCCATACTGAGCACGCTGGGCGTGGCCAATTTGCTGCGCAGCCCAACCGGGCGGGCGTTTGTGGCCATTCGCGACTCCGAAATATCGGCCCAAAGCATGGGCATTCACCTGGCTTATTACAAGACTCTGAGCTTCATGATCTCGGCGGCACTGGCCGGCATCGGCGGCGCGCTTTATGCGCACAAGATGCAATTCATCAGCCCCGATCAGTTCAACGTGCTGCACTCAATCGACCTGTTGTTAATGGTGGTGATCGGTGGGCTAGGTTCGATTCACGGCGCCTTCCTGGGCGCGATCTTCCTGATTTCCATGCCGCAACTCATTTCACTGGGCAAGGGCTTTCTGCCAGACGCCATCGCGCAAGCGCCTGGCCTGCAGGCGGTGGTTTACGGCGCAGTGTTAATCGCGTTTGTTTTGTTTGAGCCCATGGGCCTGTACGGCCGCTGGCTCAAGGTGAGGACCTGGCTGCAGCTGTTTCCGTTTTACAGGCGGGGCATGTTCAAGCGGCAAAAGAGCTTTCAAAAATCGGACCGGATGCGATGAGCCAAGACGCACTGTTAAGGGCACAGGACTTGAGCGTGAGCTTTGGTGGCCTGCTCGCGGTGAACAAGGTCAGCTTCGAAGTGCAATCTGGCGAGGTGTTCACCCTGATTGGCCCCAATGGCGCGGGCAAAACCACCGTTTTCAATCTGATTAGCGGCATTTACAAGCCCAGCAGCGGCAAAGTGGTTTACCAAGGTCAGGATCTGATCGGCGTTGCGCCGCACCAAATTGCCGGCCTCGGTATTGCCAGAACCTTTCAGAACATCGAGCTCTTTGAGCATGCCACGGTGCTGCAAAACCTGATGATCGGGCGGCATCGCCACAGCCAGACGGGCTTTTGGCGTCAGCTGATGTTCAGCCCCGCAGCGCGAGAGGATGAACTTCGCATGCGCGCCAAGGTTGAGGAGGTGATCGACTTTCTAGACCTGCAGCACTACCGCAACAACATGGTCGCTGGCTTGCCCTACGGCGTTCGCAAAGTCATTGAATTGGCGCGTGCCCTGTGCTCTGAGCCGCGCCTACTGTTATTGGATGAGCCCTCCTCGGGTCTTAACTCAGAGGAAACCGCAGACATGGCCTACTGGATCGAGGACATCAAAAACCTGCTGGGCATCACCGTCCTGATGGTCGAGCATGACATGAGCCTGGTCTCCAAAGTATCCGACCGCGTGTTAGCCATGAACCATGGCGAAGTGCTGGCGCTGGGATCCTCCGCTGAGGTGCAGGGCCATCCCGCGGTGATTGAGGCCTACCTGGGCTCCTCCGAGCAGCCATTTGACCTCCCCAACCGTCCCGCACCGCCACCATGAACGTCAGCAATTCTTCACCAAACAATTCGGCATTGCTGCGGCTGTCAAATATCGAGAGTGCCTACGGCCCGATTCGGGCACTCAACGGCGTGAGCCTGCATGTCAACCAAGGCGAGGTGGTCACGATTTTGGGCTCTAACGGCGCCGGTAAATCTACCGTGCTCAAAACCATCAGCGGCATCATCGACCCGCGCAAGGGGACAGTGGAATTTGCTGGACAAAACATCACGGCACAAGATCCAGCGCATATCGTGCAACAGGGCTTGGCACACGTGCCCGAAGGCCGCGAGGTGTTTCCCTTGCTTTCGGTTCGTCACAACCTTCTCATGGGGGCGTACACCCGAACAGACCGAGACCAGATCGCACGGGACATGGAGAGCGTCTTTAACTACTTTCCGATCCTGCGCGAGCGCGCTGAACAAGACGCCGGCCTTCTGTCCGGCGGACAGCAACAAATGCTGGCCATCAGTCGCGCCCTGATGGCAAGGCCGCGCCTGATCATGCTCGACGAACCCAGCCTTGGCCTGAGTCCGAAGCTGACGCGGGAAATCTTTGAAATCGTGTTGCGCATCAATCGCGAGCAGGGCATGACGCTGTTGCTGGTCGAGCAAAACGCGCACCTGTCGCTGCAGGTCGCCGACCGGGGCTATGTACTGGAGAACGGGCGCATCGTCATGGAAGACAGCTGCCAGCGACTGCGTGAAAAAGAAGACATCCAGGAGTTTTACCTGGGGTTTGGCGGGCAAGGCGTTCGCACCGAGCGACGCTGGAAAAAGAAGAAGACCTGGCGGTGATGACATGAGCGAGCTTTGGAACCTAAGTCACCTCAAGCCCGAGACAGCCAGTGTGCTGGACGGAGACACCGTTCCTGAGATGTTCTGGAACGCCGTCGGCCTTCGTGGGCCCAAAGTCTGGCTGCGTGACAAACATCTGGGGCTTTGGCGGTCCTGGACGTGGGCACAGACGGGTCAGGCTGTCAATGAAATAGGCCACGGCCTGCTGGCGCTGGGCTTTGAGCCGGGTCAGACCGCATCGATTCTGTCCAACACCCGCCTGGAGTGGGTGCTGGCCGACCTGGGTGCGCTCAGCGCCGGAGTCGTGTCCAACGGCATCTATCCGACCGATGCTCCGGGCCAGGTGCAGTACCTGTGCGAGGACTCGGCCAGCGTCGTGCTGTTCGTCGAGGACGACGAGCAGCTCGACAAGGCCTTGGCGGTGCGCGATCAATTGCCGCGCTTGCGCCACATCGTGGTGTTTGACATGAAAGGCCTGCACAAATTACAAGATCCGATGGTGATAGGTTTGGAGGCACTGCGCGAGCTGGGCCGCAAACATGCCCAAACCCAGCCGCTGGCCCTGCAAGAGCGCTGGGCTCGCCTTCAGCCCCAGGACGAGGCCATCCTGGTCTACACCTCGGGCACCACGGGAAAGCCCAAGGGCGCGATCCACACCCACCATGCGCTGACCTACACCGCCCGAGGCTATAACTCGCTGCTGTCGCGCTACGACACCGACGAATGCATGTGCTTTTTGCCCCTGTGCCATATTGCTGAGCGCATGGGTGGCGAGTACTTCTCCCTGTACACCGGTGCGGTGCTGAACTTTGTGGAAAATCCCGATACGGTGGCCGAAAACGTACGCGAAATCGCGCCCACCGTGTTCACAGCGGTACCGCGCGTGTGGGAGAAGTTCTATTCCGCAGTCATGCTCTCGCTACGCGAATCCGGCAAGCTACAACAAGCAGCCTATCAGTGGGCGATTGGCGTTGGTCAGCGCGTGGCAGAAAAGGTCTTGAACCAGCAAACGGTGCCCTGGCGCTTGCGCGCCGCCTTCCGGCTGGCACGCTGGCTGGCGCTGGACAACGTGCGCAAACTCCTTGGCATTCACCGTGCCCGCTACCTCGTCACTGGCGCTGCCCCGATTTCACCGGACCTGATTCGCTGGTGTATGGCCCTGGGCCTGCCGATGCTGGAGGTCTGGGGCATGACCGAGACCTGCGGTGTCTCAACGGGCAACCTGCTGCAGCACATCAAGCCCGGCACGATTGGCGTCGCGGCCAGCTTTAATGAGGTTCGCCTGGCGCCAGAGACCGGCGAGATTCTGGTGCGCGGACCCAATGTGATCAAAGGCTACCTGAACCTGCCGGACAAGACCGCAGAAACCATTGACAGCGAAGGCTGGCTGCACACCGGCGATGTCGGAACCCTAGACGAGCAAGGGTTTTTCCGTATCACCGACCGGATGAAGGACATTATCATCACCGCTGGGGGCAAAAACATTACCCCCAGCGAGCTTGAAAATGATCTCAAAATCTCTCCCTTCATCACCGATGCAGTCGTGGTTGGTGACCGTAGGCCTTACCTGGTGGCTTTGGTGATGATCGACCAGGAAAACGTTGAGAAATTTGCCCAGGACAAAGCGGTGCCCTTTAGTAACTACGCGTCGCTGACGCGCGCACCTGAGGTGCGAAACCTGATTCAAGCAGAGTTTGATCGTGTCAACCGCAAGTTCGCGCGTGCCGAACAAATCAAAAAGTTTTTTCTCCTTGACACCCAGCTCAGCGCTGAGGACGAAGAACTCACCCCAACCATGAAGCTCAAGCGCAAGCTCGTGGAAAAAAAATACGCGCCGCGCATTGACGACATGTACCGTTCACCGTAGGTTTTCACAGCAACATTTCACACAGGAGCAAACTTGATGAAAAAGACTATTCTGACCCTGGCCAGTGCCCTGGCCTTAGGCACTGCGTTCTCGCAGCAAGGCGTAAGCGACGACACGCTGACCATTGGCTCGATTCAGGACCTCTCGGGGCCTCTAGCCGGCTTTGGCAAGGAGATTCGCCTGGGCATGACTCTGGCCGTTGAAGAGATCAACGAAAAAGGCGGCGTCAATGGCCGCAAGCTCGACCTCAAGATCGAAGACTCGGGCTACGACCCCCGCCGTGCGGTGCTGGGCGCGCAAAAACTGGTAAACCAGGACAAAATTTTTGCCATGATTGGCCACATCGGCACTGCCCACAACATGGCGGCCATGCCGGTACAGTTCAGCAAAAACGTGATCAACTTTTTCCCTGTGACGGCAGCGCGTGAAATGTTCGAGCCGTTTCATCCGCTGAAGTTCGCCTTTGCGGCAACCTACTACGACTCGGTGCGTCTGGCCACGGCCAAGCTGGCTAAGGAAAAGAACGCCAAGAAAGTCTGCACCATCTACCAGGACGATGAGTTCGGGCAGGAAGTCATGCGCGGCGGCGAAGACGGCCTGAAGACACTGGGTATGAGTTACGTGGAAAAAACCACCTACAAACGTGGCGCTACCGATTTCTCCTCGCAGGTCGCCAAGATGAAAGCCGCTGAATGCGACATGGTGGTGCTTGGAACCATTATTCGTGAGACGGCTGGCACCATTGGCGAGTCGCGCAAAACCGGCTTCAACCCGATCTTTCTGGGCTCGTCTGCCGCCTACACCGACCTGATCCC
>JAURGS010000063.1 GCA_030833685.1 Rhodoferax sp.
CCCAGCCCCGTCGACGGCACCTGGTGAAACCATGGGTAGGAGGTGGTAGCTTTCGGCGAAGGCCTGAAGCCATCGGTCATAAAAACCGCCACCGTAGCCCAATCGATATCCTCCAGGCGCGTAGCCGACACAAGCGACAAAAAGCAAGGTCGGCGTAACCACTTCGGTATCTTTGGGCTTGGGAATTCCGTAGGCGTCCTCCTCCATCGGGCAGCCTGGGTACCACGCGTGAAATGTCATGGTTTTGGTAACTTTATCAACGACAGGCAAACCGATTTTTCGGCGTTGCGCGTGTTCCATGAGTTCGCCGTCTTCTTTCCACCGATGCAGCGCAGGCAAGGGGTCGAATTCACCTTTAATCGGCCAATAAGCCCCAATGACCGTGTCAGGGCGGGCGATCAACCATACGCGCATCACTTGCTGTAGCTTCTCAACCCGATGCAGCCGATCAGGTAGCTTTAGCCGCTGCTCAATCAATATTTTGCGCAGGGCTTTTTTATCCAGCGAGCCGTCCCGACCAGAACTATTCATAATCCTCCCATGCGTATCCCGGCCATTTTGACATCGATTGCTTTCGCGCTTGGCGCACTGGCTGCGCATGCCGCCGCACCGTCCAAATCTAAGCAACTTAATCCAGAGCAACTGTTTCAAGACCTTCGCGAGGCCTTCGTCCAAAACAACACCCGACGGCTGACTGCGCTGGCGCCGCTTGCCAAAGGACACATATTGGAGCCCTGGGCGGCCTACTGGGAACTCAAGGCTCGCTTGGAAACAGCACAACCACAAGACGTTGAAGGGTTCTTGCTGCGCTACGCGGGCACCTACCAGGAGGATCGACTTCGCAACGACTGGCTTTTGCTGCTGGGCCAGCGGCAAGACTGGCCCACATTTGCCGGGCACGCCTCCCAATTTCGCATGCAGGATGACCGCCAGGTGCGCTGTTACACCCTGGCCATGGAAAACATGTTGACTCGCTTCAACATGGCCGATGAGGTCAAAACGCTGTGGCTTGCCCAAAAGAATGACGATGAAGCTTGTGCGATGGCCGCGCGCAGTCACTTCGAACGCAAGCACCTGAGTAGCGAAGATATCTGGCAAAAAATTTATGCTGCGACCGAGGCATTTCAGTTCAGCGCGGCCCGCCAGGCGCTGGAGATCGTTGACCCGCAAGCGGTCTCCCAACTCAACGCATTGCTTAAAAATCCGGAGCGCTACTTGGCGACCCAAGCCCCTAGCAAGCAAAGTCGCACGCAACACTTGGCGGTGGTTGCCTTGACGCGTTGGGCCTCTAGCAAGCCAGACAGTGCAGCGCAAATGCTCGCTAAACGGTGGAACAAAGTTCTGGAGCCACGCCAGCGTGACTGGGCCTGGTCGGTGATTGGTAAACAAGCAGCTCAAAGCCTTTCTGACGATGCCATGGGCTACTTTGTGCGGGTCAGGCCCCAGCAAATGACAGACGACCATTTAGGGTGGCGCGCTCGTGCAGCACTGCGTATGGGGCAATGGCCTGAGGTCTTATCCTCCATCGACGCCATGCAAGACTCCAGCCGAAGCGACAGCACCTGGGTCTACTGGCGCGCCAGAGCCGCGCTCAAGCTCGCTGCCAACGATACCCAAAAAGAGGCGGCACGTGCCACGTTACGACAGATCGCAGGCATCGATGGGTTTTATGAAATGCTGGCGGCCGAGGCCATCGGCCAGCCCATCGCGCTGCCAGCAGCGCCACAGCCCCCCAGTGAAGACGAGATGCTCGAAGCCAAGCGCAATCCGGGACTTCAGCGGGCACTGGCAGCATTCAGACTGGGTCTTCGATCAGAAGCAGTGCGGGAGTGGAACTACACCACCAATATGCATATCCCCGGCGGTATGCGGGACAGAGAGTTGCTCGCCGCAGCGCAGCTGGCCTGTGAAAACCAGGTGTGGGACCGGTGTATCAACACCAGTGAACGCACCAAACAATTCGCAGACATCAAGCAACGCTTTCCGATGCCGCATGAGCAATCGGTTCTGGCGCAAAGTAAAACCATTGGTCTGGACCCCGCTTATGTCTACGGTCTGATTCGCCAGGAGAGCCGCTTCATCATGGACGCGCGCTCCCACGTAGGTGCCCAGGGCTTGATGCAGGTAATGCCCAAAACCGCGCAATGGACTGCGAAAAAAATTGGTCTGCGTGATTTCCAATTGAATCAATTGCAAGACAGGGATACAAATATCGCAATTGGAACTGGCTACCTCAAACTCGTGCTCGACGCGTTTGAGGGCTCCATGCCCTTGGCAGCAGCCGCGTACAACGCCGGGCCCAGCCGCTCCCGCAATTGGCGAAAAAGCGTCGGTGACCAGCCCATCGAAGCGGCCATTTGGGCAGAAAACATCCCGTTTTCGGAAACGCGCAACTACGTGAAAAAAGTTTTGGCCAACACCACGGTTTACGCCACGGTCATCACAGGTCAGCCGCAATCCGTGCTGGCGCGACTGGGCACGGTAAGCGCCAAGGCGGAAAGCGACCTGGCCAGTCGTGACATGCCGTGACATTGAGCCTCTGTCAGTCAAAAAGCTGTGAAACTCTTTATTGGCAATAAAAACTATTCCTCCTGGTCGATGCGACCGTGGGTATTGATGAGGCAGGCCGATATCGCGTTCGAGGAAGTGCTGGTTCGATTCGACAGTTTTGCGCCTGAATCTGAATTCAAACGAACGATGGCAACAGTCTCTGCAGCGGGTAAGGTCCCCGTTTTGCAAGACGGTGACCTGCGCATCTGGGATTCCTTGGCCATCGCCGAGTACTTGGCAGAAAAATTTCCACTGCACCACCTATGGCCAAGCGACACGGCTCTGCGAGCAAGGGCGCGAAGCGTGTGCGCTGAAATGCACAGCGGTTTTAGCGCATTGCGGTCTGCGTGTCCGATGAATATTGAGGCCGATCTTCCCGAGGTGGGGCGGCAGGCCTGGGAAAACCAGCCTGCACTGCGCACCGACCTGAATCGAATTTTGGCGCTATGGTCTGACTTGCTGAATGCCCACGGGGGGGAGATGCTGTTCGGCCATTTCACTGCCGCCGACGCCTTCTTCGCACCGGTGGCCTGCCGAATCAAAACCTACCAGCTGCCAACCACACCGCTTGCCCAGCGCTATGTTGATCGTCTGCTGAACCTGGAGAGCGTATGTGCCTGGATTGATGGCGCACGTATGGAGCATGACTTTCGGGCGTTCGAAGAGCCCTACCGCCAGCAACCCTGACATGCAGATCTATTTGGTCGGTGGCGCGGTTCGCGATGGTTTGATGGGGCACCCCATGCAGGATCGCGACTGGGTCGTGGTGGGTGGTTCGCCACAAGCCATGCTGGACCTGGGCTTCAAACCAGTTGGTAAAGACTTCCCGGTGTTCCTGCACCCCACAACACACGAGGAATACGCACTGGCGCGCACAGAGCGCAAATCCGCACCCGGCTACCGCGGCTTTGATTTTCATGCCGCGCCCGACGTCAGCCTAGACCAGGACCTTTGGCGCAGAGACCTCACTATCAACGCAATGGCAATCCAGGCAGAGCAGCATCAAAGCAATGGAACTTTGACCGCCGTCGTGCCAAGTACGCCTGGGCATTGGATAAGCTCTGGATTGCTGTGCGATCCCTTTGGCGGCCTGAATGATCTTCGGCAACGGGTTTTGCGCCATGTCAGCCCCGCGTTCGCAGAGGATCCCGTGAGGATCTTGCGCCTGGCGCGCCTGGCGGCACGATTGACCGGGTTCGAGCCAGCGCCAGAGACGCTAAAGCTAATGAAAGAAATGGTTCAGGCTGGCGAAGTCCACCACCTGGTTGCTGAAAGAGTCTGGCACGAACTCGCCAACGGTTTGACCCAAAATCAGCCCGAAAAAATGCTGGAGATTCTGCAGGACTGCGGCGCACTCAACATCCTGCTGCCTGAGTTGAGCCGACTGCAAGGCGTTCCCCAATCGGTGGAGCACCACCCGGAGGTCGACACCTGGACGCACATGATGTTGGTGATGACGATGTGCGCACGGCTTGCGGTGGACCTGCCAGTGAGGGTAGCGTGTCTGTTCCATGATCTTGGCAAAGGCACAACACCACAAGAAGATTGGCCACGCCACATCGGACACGAGCAACGCAGTGTGCGTCTGCTCCAAAACGTGTGCGACCGACTTCGTGTGTCCAACGAATGCAAAGACCTCGCCTTGGTCATGGCCAAAGAGCATGGCCACGTGCATCGCTGCCAAACCCTGGGGGCAGACGCGCTGCTTCGACTTCTGGAGCGTTGCGACGCTTTTCGCAAACCCGAGCGTTTTGGCCAGCTGCTTTTGGCATGCGCGTGTGACGCTAGGGGCAGGCTGGGTTTTGAGGAAAAACCCTATGAAGCGGGACAGTATCTCGAGGCGCTTTGGCAAAACGTACGCACGGTGGACACACAGGCCATCACCGCAAAAGCGCAGGCAGCCGGCATGACGGGGCCGGCAGTGGGCGCGTTGATCCGCCAGGCAAGACTGGACGCTGTTTCACGCTTTCTCCCTCAGGCCTGAAATCTCTGGTCTGTGCAAAAGGTCACTAGAGCCATTGGCATAGCGGCTCGCAGCGACACATTGACGCGGGTCTTGGTATGCTTGGAGCATGTCCAGTCTACTGATCATTGAGGATGACGATTTGTTGCGCGATGGCCTGTGCACGCAGCTCGCGCAAGAGGGTCACCAAGTCGCCACAGCAGCCGATGGAGAACAGGCCCAACACCTGTTGGAATCCGAACGTTTTGACGGCGTGATTCTGGACCTGAGCCTGCCCAAGCGCGATGGCATGGACATTTTGCAATGGTCGAGGAAAAGAAGCCCAGCGCTGCCCATCTTGATTCTGACGGCACGCGATAGCGTGGATGACCGGGTGCAGGGTCTCAAGGCTGGCGCTGACGACTACATGACCAAGCCGTTCAATATGCAGGAGCTGCAGGCTCGGCTGGCTTCGCTGTTGCGAAGAGCTCGGCTTCCTGCTTTCACGGGCTCGCTGGAAATCGGTGCAACGGCGCACCCAGTGCTTCGGGTCGATGCCCAACTGCCTAGGGCCTGGCTTGGGGACCATGCGATGGAGCTGACCCAGCGAGAGTGGTCGCTTTTGAGTTTGTTAGTTCGTCATGCCGGGCAAGTGGTTAGCCGTGACGATGTCGTGAGCCTTTGGCAGATAGATGGCACTGAAGGCGGTTTGTCCGCCTCTAACGCGCTAGAGGTCTACATCCACCGGCTGCGGCGAAAACTGCAGGGATCTGGCCTGAACATCCGCAATGTGCGCGGCCTTGGGTACCTGTTTGAAACCAAGTCACCATGACCCAGGCGGGTGAGCACGAAGCTCAGGTGCAAAACCAAGCGCAGGGCAAGGCGCGTCTGTCGCTCAAGCGTCAACTTCTGCTGTGGTTGTTAGTTCCACAGCTGGTGCTGTTTGCGGTAGGTGGTGCTCTGGCCTATCGATTCGCCTTGCACTATGCAGAGAAAGCCATCGATCAATCTCTGACTCAAACTTTGCGCTCACTAGCCCGACAGATCAAACCCATCGGTTCGGGTCTGTTGGTCGACTTTCCGAAAGCGGCGCGTGACATCATCGAGCAGGACCCCAAAGACCCGATCAGCTACACCGTTTCATCCCCACCAGGAAGCTTTTTGCTAGGCAATGTCAGCCTGCCAGAACCGGCTGCGGATGGATCCCCTACTCCCGGCGCGGTCCAGCTCTACGATGCCGATGTGAAAGGCAAGCGTATGCGCCTGGCGGTGATGGAACTGGAATACGGCGAGAGTGCGCCGCCGCAACGCATGCGCGTTCAAGTTGGCCAGAGCCTGTTGGTGCGCGAACGCCTAACGACCGAATTGATCGCCGACATGATTCTGCCGCTGCTGATGCTCGCTCTCCTGCTCGGTGGGCTGGTCTATGCAGGTGTCTCGCGTGGGCTGCGGCCCTTGACCCGACTGCAAGCGCAGCTCGGAGATCGTTTTGAGCCTGCGGTATCCAGGTTGTCACCGATTGAGCTGACTCAGGCGCCTCAGGAAGTGCACGCCTTAGCGCATGCGCTCAATCAACTTCTCGCTGCTGTGCGGCGCAGCCTAACTCAGGAGAAGCGGTTTTTAAATGACGCCGCGCATCAATTGCGAACGCCACTGGCAGGCTTGGTCCTGCAGGCTGAGCTGGCCATGACCGAGCCCGATGCACAGACCCAGCGTGCACGCCTGGCCAAAGTCCTGACCGGTGCACAGAGAAGCGCACATCTTGTTCATCAACTGCTGTCCCTGGCGCGCAACGAGTCGGATGTGCCCATGCGCGATGTCGATCTGGCGGTGCTGGCCAAAGATGTGGCGCGAGAGCTCACACCGCGAGCGATTCGCCTGGGCATCGATCTGGGCTTTGAAGGCCAGGAACACCTGAGGGTCGAAGGCTCAGAGTTGCTGTTACGGGAGGCGATTTTTAACCTTCTGGACAACGCTTTGCACTACGCTGGCGCAGGCGCTGAGGTGACGCTCAGTGTCAGGGAACAAGGCAGAGAAGCCCTGCTGCAAGTTCGGGACAACGGCCCCGGAGTGAGCCAGGCCGATCTGCCCCATCTGTTTGAGCGCTTTTGGCGCGCCAGTGACCAACCCGAGGGCTGCGGCCTGGGGTTGGCAATCGTCTCTGAAATCAGCCTGCGTCATGGGGGCAGAGCAAGCGCTCACGCTGTCGACCCTAAAGGACTTTGCGTGAAAATTCACCTACCCTTGCCAACCAGTGACCAGGCACAGCCGGCAGCGGCCTCGCCTGCCCAACCTCCCCAGCACAGCTGACAAACAGCCAGACCACCTGGGTCTTCGCATCAGGCATTCAAACGAGAGCTGCTTTGAGTGTCAAACCAATTATGGTGATCCAAACTCATGGCCAGCCCCACCTGGTCACCCGTGCGCACTGACAGCCCAGGCGGCGTTCTCACCGTAACCAGGCCCGACTGGGTTTTAACGACAACAAAAGTGTCAGCCCCGGTGGGCTCGACCAAGGTGACCTCACCACGCCATGTCGATTTGTCATCCAGAAGCATGTGCTCTGGCCGCTGCCCCAACGTGACAGCCCCTGAATGCTTTAGCGGCATCGCAATCACGCCACCCTCAAACTTGAAGTGTTGGGCGCCGGCGTCAGCCTGACCATGGACAAAATTCATCGTCGGCGACCCAATAAAACCAGCGACATAGGTGTTGGCTGGACGCAGGTAAATGTCGTCGGGCGATCCAATTTGCTGAAGTACGCCACCCTTCATGACCGCAATGCGCGTACCCAGGGTCATGGCCTCAATCTGATCATGCGTGACATAAACGCTGGTGATACCCGAAATCTGATGCAGCTTTTTGATCTCGGCGCGCATCTCCACACGCAGCTTGGCGTCCAGATTCGACAGCGGCTCATCAAACAAAAACAGCTGTGGGTCACGCGCCAGCGCGCGGCCCATGGCCACACGTTGGCGCTGCCCACCCGAAAGTTGAGACGGGCGACGATCCAGAAGATGCTCAATCTGTAGCAGGGCTGCCACCTCACGTATGCGCTGCTCGCGCACAGCTTTTGGTATTTTCCTCATCTCCAGGGCGAAGCCGATGTTGTTGGCCACTGTCATGGTTGGGTACAGCGCGTAGCTCTGGAAGACCATCGCAATATCGCGCTGCGCCGGGGCCACTCCCAGAACATTCTTACCAGCGATGCGCAGCTCGCCCTCGCTGGGCTCCTCCAGACCCGCAATGATGTTGAGCAAGGTGGACTTGCCGCAGCCTGAGGGACCAACCAGGATCAGGAACTCGCCGGGTGCGACGTCGATATCGATTTTCTTGAGCACCTCAACGGCTTTGGCGCCCTTGCCAAAGACCTTGCGAATGCCGGAAATATGAAGTGATGCTGCCATGCCTTTAACCTTTGACAGCGCCTGCCGTCAGACCTTTCACAAAGTACTGTCCTGCCAACACATAGACCAGCATCGTCGGTAGCCCCGCGATGATGGCTGCGGCCATGTCTACGTTGTAGTTCTTCACGCTGCTGGTGGTGTTGGCCATGTTGTTTAGGCCAACCGTGACAGGCTTGCTGTCCGCACCACTAAAGGCCACGCCGAACAGAAAATCATTCCAGATGTTGGTGAACTGCCAAATCAGCGTCACCATCAATATCGGCGTAGACATCGGGATCACAATGCGAACAAAAATACGCCAGAACCCGGCGCCGTCAATCCTGGCGGCGTTGACCAACTCTCTGGGGATAGCGGTGTAGTAGTTCCTGAAAAAAAGCGTTGTTCCAGCCATGCCGGCCAGGCAATGCACCAGCACCAGGCCTGCCACAGAGCTTGATAGGCCAAGGTAGCCCAGAACCTGGCTCATCGGTAACAACACCACCTGAAACGGCATAAAAACGCCAAAAAGCAAAAAACCAAACAGCACTTCCGAGCCTCTGAAGCGCCACATGCTCAACACATAGCCATTGAGCGCGCCAATCGCCGTAGAGATCAGCACTGCAGGCACCGTCATGCTGACGGAGTTCCAAAAATACGGCTGAAGGCCGCGACAGTCCACGCCGGTACAAGCCTTGGACCATGCCAGTTGCCAGGCCTCGAAATTCATGCCTTGAGGAAGACTGAGCAAATGACCGGCGCGAATCTGGGCCGCATCCTTGAATGAGGTCACCAGCATCACGTAGAGCGGCAGCAGAAAAAAGAACGCCGCCACCAAGAGCACGGCGTACACCAACCAACGACTCTTTGAGGACCTTGCCATGCTTTACCGTTCGTGCGGTTTGGACCGCAATTCGCTGTAGAGATAGGGCACCACCAATGCCGCCACGGTGGCGAGCATCATGGTGGCGCTGGCCGCACCCAGCCCAATTTGTCCGCGCGTAAAGCTCATGGTGAACATGAACGTGGCCGGCACATCCGAGGCGTATCCGGGCCCACCGGCGGTCAAGGCCATCACCAGGTCAAAGGCTTTAATTGACAGGTGGGACAGCACCAAGACCGTTGAGAACACCACGGGGCGCAGAATCGGCAAAATGATCCGCCAATAAATTTTGGGCAATGACGCGCCGTCGATTTGTGCAGCTTTAATGATGCTGTCATCAATGCCACGCAGACCAGCCAGAGAGAGCGCCATCGCAAAACCTGCAGACTGCCAAACGCCGGCGATCACCACGCAATAAATCGCTGTTTCGCTTTGCACCAGCCAGTCAAACTGAAAGCTGGTCCATCCCCACTCGTGCATCAGCTTTTCCAGGCCGAGGCTGGGATTCAGAATCCATTTCCAGGCTGTACCCGTCACGATAAATGACAAGGCCATGGGATAGAGGTAGATGGTTCGCAGCACGCCCTCGGCGCGAACTTTTTGATCCAAAAAAATCGCCAGGCCCATACCGAGGACCATGGAAATACCCACGTACAAAACCGTGAACACGCCCAGGTTGCGCAAAGCCACATACCAGCGGTCCATATCCCACAGCGCAAGGTACTGGGCCAAACCAACAAACTCACTGTAGTTGGGCAGCATTCGCGAGTTGGTTACCGACAACACGCCATTCCAGATCATGAAGCCGTAAATAAAGGCAAAGCCCAACACCAGGCCAGGCGCCAATACCAACTTCGGGAGTAACTGTTCAAAGGATTTCATGCGTGAACCAATCGCCGTGTAGGGGCGAAGACCTGCGCTGGCTTGAAAAACAGCCAACGCAGGCAGAGCAGGGCTCAAAGCCCCCGCTCAAGGCATGCGCCCGGCACACTGCCAGCGCATGCATTTTGGCGACTTACATCGTGGCTGCGGCTTTGGCGATGTTTTTCACACCGTCGGCCACAGAGATCTTGTCATCATTCCAGAACTGGCTGACGGCGTCCTTGATTGCTCCCTCAGCGGCTGGCTTAATCGCCATGCCATGGGCCACCGACGGAACCAAACCACCTGTTTTGGCGGTGGACACGAAGTCTTTGCTTGAGAGCTTGGCGCAATCATCAAACTTGGCCATGTCCATGCTCAAACGCACCGGAATCGAGCCTTTGTTCAGGTTGAAAACTTCCTGGAATGCTGGACTCATGATCGATGCAGCCAGGTCAGCTTGAGCCTTTTGCGCACCGGAATCCTTCAGTTTGAACATGGCAAAAGAGTCCACGTTAAACGTGAATGCATTTGCAGTACCTGGTGCGGCCGCACAGATGTAATCCTTGCCCGGCACCTTGCCAGCCGCGGAAAACTCACCCTTGGCCCAGTCACCCATGAACTGGAAGGCCGCCTTTTCCTGAATCACCATGGCTGTGGCCAGGTTCCAGTCACGTCCAGGCGCTGCAGCGTCGGTATACGACTTGATCTTGCGGAAAGTCTCCAACGACTTCTTCATGGTGTCGCTGTTGAGCGCCTTTTGGTCAAGGCTGACCAGCGCGTCGTTGTAGAACTTGGCGCCACCGACACCCAGAACCACAGACTCGAACGTCGTGAAATCCTGCCAGTTCTGACCACCATGGGCCACAGCGATCAAACCAGCTTTTTTGACTTTGTCGGCAGCAGCAAAGAACTCATCCCAAGTCTTCGGTGCGCCAGTAACGCCCGCCTTTTTCAGCACAGCGCTGTTAGCCCACATCCAGTTGACGCGGTGCACGTTCACAGGAGCGGCCACGTAGTTGCCTTTGTGCTTCATGACATCAGCCACCACTTTGGGCAGCAGGCTGTCCCACTTTTCGGCTTTGGCGGTTGCGTCCAAATTAGCCAGTACGCCCTCGGCGGCCCATTCCTGAATGGCTGGGCCTTTGATCTGAGCAGCAGCGGGCGGATTGCCTGCCACAACACGGCTCTTCAGGACGGTCATGGCGTTGTCACCGCCGCCACCAGCCACTGCAAAGTCTTTCCAAGTGTGTTTTTTACCTTGCATCATGGTCTTGAGTTCAGCCACTGACTTGGCTTCACCGCCTGAAGTCCACCAGTGCAAAACCTCCACCTCACCAGCGGTCACGGCTGACCCAGCCACCACCAGAGCAACCGCAGTCGCCAATTGGGACAATTTCATCATCTTCTCTCCTTGGGTTGAATGGACCAGACTGGAACACCCAGCTCTGGACATGATCCGGACGACGCACGCGGCACGCCGAATTAA
>JAURGS010000064.1 GCA_030833685.1 Rhodoferax sp.
GCGGCGGTATTCGGTCAGCTGCGCGTCCGATGCTTCGCTCAAGTTATGTCCGGCAAAGCGCGCCACCCCCGAACTCGGGCGATCCAGCCCGCCCAGAATATTGAGCAGGGTGGACTTGCCGCTGCCCGAGGGGCCCAGCAAGACCACCAGCTCGCCGGCCTGAACACACAAGTCCACACCATCAAGAGCATTGACCTGAACTTCGCCCATGTCGTAGGTCTTGCTCAAGGCTTTGGCGTAGAGCACAGGCTCTTTTTCATCTGCCATGGCCCGATCCTGCCCGACCGGTGCCAACGGACGATCATCAGATTGCAAAACGCCCACCGCAAAATCCCCCCGCGGCAAGCCCCAGACGGGTTCGACAGAACATTGCTCGCGCTGCCAGATAATAGGCGCACACCGGATGAGGCCATCATGAACGCACCGATTGCACCCCCCAGCCTGAAGGTCGCGCTAAAGGCGCGCCCTGCGCCCGAGGTCTTTTTAAGCCAGCTGCACCAGCGCTTTGGTCCGCAGTTCTCAGCCGCCATGGCGGTGCGTGAACAACACGGCCGCGATGAATCCGCTTACAGCGTCACCCCCCCGGCAGCGGTGGTGTTTGCGCAAAGCACCCAGGACGTTGCTGACGCCGTTGCCTTGTGCGCACAGCACAAAGTCCCGGTGATTCCGTTTGGTGTGGGTTCCTCCTTAGAAGGACATCTGCTGGCTGTACAAGGTGGCATCAGCATCGATGTCTCGCGCATGAACCAGGTGCTGGCGATTCACGCCGAAGACCTCACCGTAACCGTGCAACCCGGTGTGACACGCAAGCAGCTCAATGAGGCACTGAAGTCCTACGGCTTGTTTTTCCCAATTGATCCGGGCGCGGACGCCAGCCTTGGTGGCATGTGTGCCACCCGCGCCAGCGGCACCAATGCGGTGCGCTACGGCACCATGCGTGAGAACGTGCTGGCGCTTGAAGTCGTCAACGCGCAAGGGCAGGTGCTGCGCACGGGCACCCGGGCCAAAAAATCCAGCGCGGGCTACGATCTGACGCGTCTGATGGTGGGCTCTGAGGGCACGCTGGGTGTGATCACTGAGGTCACCCTCAAGCTCTACCCGCTGCCCGAGGCCGTGATGGCAGCCACCTGCGCCTTTGCCAGCGTGGCTGATGCGGTCAATGCCACGATCCAGATCATTCAGATGGGCGTGCCCATTGCGCGCTGCGAACTGCTCGATGCCAATACCGTTCGCATGGTGAACAAGCAAGCCCGCCTGAGCCTGAAAGAAAGTGCCATGCTGCTAATGGAGTTTCATGGCTCGCCCGCTGGCGT
This sequence comes from Rhodoferax sp., assembly GCA_030833685.1. Taxonomy (GTDB): domain Bacteria; phylum Pseudomonadota; class Gammaproteobacteria; order Burkholderiales; family Burkholderiaceae_C; genus Rhodoferax. The sequence goes on from JAURGS010000064.1 coordinate 1,314, forward strand.
GCAAGAGCAGGTCGAGGTGGTTCAGGAAATCTGCGCTGAGCACCAAGGCGAAGCATTTGAGTGGGCCAGCACACCGGAGGAGCGCACACGATTGTGGACTGCGCGGCACAACGCTTATTTCGCCGGCCTGCAGTCGCGTCCGGGCTGCCGCGCGATCTCAACCGACACCTGTGTACCCATATCCAAACTCGCCGACGCCATGCTTGACTGCGTGCGTGAGACGCAGGAATCCGGCATTCCGTATTTCCTCGTTGGCCATGTCGGCGACGGCAACTTTCACATCGGCTACCTGATTGACCCCAACAAGCCGCAGGAAGTGGAGACCGCTGAGCGGCTGAACCGGCAACTGGTGCAGCGGGCGCTTGCCCTGGGCGGCACTTGCACCGGTGAGCACGGTGTGGGCTTGCACAAAATGGACTTTCTGGTGGCTGAGGCCGGCGCCGAGTCGGTGGCCATGATGCGCACCATCAAGCAAGCACTTGACCCCGACAACATCATGAACCCCGGCAAGGTACTGGCCATCTGATTCACGCCACGCCATCGCCGAGCACCGACGCTGCCCACTCGGCGCAAGTGCATGTCCGAGACTGAACTGATTTTTCTGGTTGCTGGCGCCGCCTTGGCCGGACTGGTGCAAGGCATTGCCGGATTTGCCTTTAGCACGGTGGCCATGTCGGTCTGGGTATGGGGTTTGGACCCCGCTTTGGCTGCGGCCATGGCGGTATTTGGCTCCTGGACTGGCCAGATGGTGGCGCTGGCCAAGGTGCGCAGACCCTGGCATATGGCCGATCTTGCCCCGCTACTGGCTGGCGCTGCGGTCGGCATCCCCCTGGGTGCTGCCGTTTTGCCGTTTCTAAACACCGACATCTACAAACTGATTTTTGGTTGCATTCTTTTGGTTTGGTGCCCGGCCATGCTCTTGTCGGATACGCTGCCCGTTATCCGTGCAGGCGGGCGGCTGGCCGATGCGATGGCTGGCATGGTTGGTGGTGTGATGGGCGGCATTGGTGGTGTCACTGGCCTGGCCCCCACCCTGTGGTGCACGCTGCGCGGCATGAACAAAAACCACCAGCGCGATGTAGTGCAAAACTTCAATCTGGCCACGCTGAGCGCCACCCTGGCGGTCTACCTCTACGGCGGCACGCTGACACCGGCGATGTGGCCGGCGCTACCGGTGGTGGCTGTGGCGCTGCTCGTTCCCGCCTTGTGGGGCGCACGCATTTACAACGGCTTGAGCGACCTGGCTTTTCGCCGTGTGGTGCTGGTGCTTTTAAGCTTTGCCGGGCTGGCGATGCTGCTGGCCTCAGGCACGCGACTGCTGAGCCAGAGCACCTGAGAGGCGCTCCAGACCGGCACTGAGCTTGTCTTGGCTGGCGGCGAAACACCAGCGCACGTAGCCTTCGCCTTCGGGGCCGAATGCCGCGCCAGGGGCCAGCCCCAGGCCATGCTGGCTGACCAGTTGTTTGCAAAAGGCCAGGCTGTCTGTCATGCCATCGACCTTAAAAAAAGCGTACATCGCGCCCGGTGGTGCCAGCGCGGTCACGCCTGGCAGTGCATTGAGCGCGGGCAGCAAAAAGTCCCGGCTGGCTTTAAGGCGGCTGACAAATTGGCGCACGATGTCCTCGCCCTCGGTCAATGCCACGGCCCCTGCGCGCTGCACAAACACCGGGGCGCTGCTGGTGTTGAACTCAATCAACTTGCCCAGGGCATCGGTCAGCTCAAGCGGTGCGGATATCCAGCCCAGGCGCCAGCCGGTCATCTGCCATGCCTTGGAAAAGGTGTTCACGCTAACCAGCCGGTCTTGCTCGTGCGCGATGTCCTCAAAGCAGGGGGCCACGGCCACGCCAGGTTCGCCCTCAAAATACAAGCGTTCGTAGGCATCATCAGCCAATATCCAGACGCCTAGCTTTCTGCAATGCGCCAGGATCGCCTGCTGCTGTACACGTGACATGGTCCAGCCGGTTGGGTTGTTCGGGGAATTCACGATCAGCATGCGTGTCTTGGCGTCGATGGCGTCGATAAGTTTGTCCAGATCCAACTGCCATCCCTGCGCGCCAAAGGTCAATGCCACAGTACGCACCTGCGCGCCCAAAATCTTGGGCCCCTCGGTCAGATTCGGCCATACCGGCGTGACCACCACCACCTGGTCCATTGGGTCGAGCAAGGCCTGCTGCACGATGGCGATGGCGTGCATGCCCGAGCTGGTGACCACCATGTTCTCGGCAACTCTGCTGCGATGCAGGCGGCTGCTGTAGGCAGCCAGCGCTTGGCGCAGCGGCGTGATGCCCAGGTTTTGCGCGTAAAACGTCTCGCCGGCGCGGATGCTGGCCATGCCGGCCTCGCACAGCAGCGCCGGGGTGACGGTGTCGGGTTCACCAAACCAAAAAGCTTGCACACCCTGCACACCCATGCCGGCATTGGCCACTTCACGGATTTTGGACGCCTGCATGGCATCGATCACCCCTCGGGCTCGGGTATTTGGTGACATGTGTAGATGGGCCGCAAAGTTAAGGCTGCGCAGTGTACGCGTTTGTGCCCGGCGCAGCGCCCATCGGTGCCAGAATGGCGCCGGCCCTGGCGGGCGCACGCACCAACCACGAATGCTTGGAGTCACTCCCCTATGAACCTGACCTGGACGGTTTTACTGCTGCTGGGCTCTAACATCTTTATGACGTTTGCCTGGTACGGTCACCTCAAAAATCTGGCAGGCGCGCCGCTGTGGACGGCGATTGCCGTGAGCTGGGGCATTGCGCTGTTCGAGTACATGCTGCAAGTGCCCGCCAATCGCATCGGCTTTCAGTCGCTCAGCCTGGGCCAGCTTAAAGTCCTGCAAGAAGTGATCACCCTGACGGTGTTTGTGCCCTTCGCCGTGCTGTACATGCACCAGCCACTCAAGCTGGACTACCTGTGGGCGGGGCTTTGCCTGGTAGGCGCGGTGTATTTCATCTTTAGAAACTAGGGCCGGGGGCAGGCGCCTGGCCAGCGCGGTCAAGCCCTGCGCTTATCATGGTGCGCTGCCGGGCGGGTCAGGGGCGCGCAGGTCGCCATGCCCAATCCGGCCTTGATGCCGCAACCATGTATTCACAGCACCTAGGCCTGTCCCAAGAGCCGTTTTCGATCGCGCCTGACCCACGCTTCATGTTCATGAGCGAGCGGCACCGCGAAGCCTTGGCGCACCTGCTCTACGGTGTGAGCGGCGGCAGTGGACAAACCGGCAGCGGCGGCTTTGTTCTGCTCACCGGTGAAATTGGCACGGGCAAAACCACGGTCTGCCGCTGTTTTCTGGAGCAAGTGCCCGCGCACTCGCATGTGGCTTACATCTTTAACCCCAAGCTCAGTGTGATTGAGCTGCTGCAGTCAATCTGCCAGGAGTTCCATCTCGAGCCCAACACGGCTGGCAAAGCCCAGCCCAGCGCCAAAGACTGTATCGATGCGCTCAACAAGTTTCTTTTGCATAGTCACGGTGCGGGGCAAAGTTGCGTACTCATCATTGACGAAGCGCAGAATCTTGAGCCCGACGTGCTCGAGCAGCTGCGACTGCTGACCAACCTGGAGACCAACGAGCGCAAGCTCTTGCAAATTGTGCTTATCGGTCAGCCCGAGCTGCGCACCATGTTGGCGCGGCCTGATCTGGAGCAACTCGCGCAGCGCGTCATCGCCCGCTTTCATCTGCAGGCACTGGGCGCTGGCGAAACCCAACACTACATTGCCCATCGGCTGTCGGTGGCCGGCCATCAGGGGCGGGTGCTGTTTGAGCCTGCAGCCCTGCGGCGCATTCACGAGCTCAGCCAGGGCGTTCCCCGGCGCATCAATCTCCTGTGCGACCGCGCACTGCTGGGTGCCTGGGCCAATGGCCTGCAAACTGTCAGCAAAAACGTGATTGATAAGGCCGCATCTGAAGTGTTCGCGCCCGAGCCATCAGCTACCCAGCGATCTCGCCGTGTGCTGACGCTGATGGCCATATTGGCTGTGCTGCTGCTGGCCTACGGTAGCTGGTGGGCCTGGCAGACCTGGCAGAGCAACCGTCCCGCGGCGCAAGCGATCAGCCCAGCGCAGCCAAGCGAGGCGCCCGGTGCGCCATCGCCTGCTGCCCTGCCTGTGCCCGAAGTCAAGCCGGCTGCTACGGTGGATAGCCGCAGCCTGCTGGCGGCGGCATCAAGTGATATCAATGGGTCCTGGCAGGCGCTTGGGCCGATCTGGAAACTGTCGCTTGAAGCGGCTGCCCCGTGCGAGAGTGCGACGCTCGCGCCCTGGCAGTGTTACCGCGCCAATCGTCTGAGCCTGGTGCAGCTGCGCCAGCTCGATCGCCCCGGCATCATCAGCTTGCAAGAGGGCAGCAGCCCGGCTGTCTACGCCTTGCTGGTGGGCCTGAACACCCACAGCGCTCTGCTCGAAATCAAGGGCCAGCGCTATCGCATCGGGCAACTGGCGCTGGCGCAACTATGGCGCGGTGATTTTGCGACACTGTGGAAAGTGCCTGAGGGCTACCGCCCGGATCTGGCCGACGGTGCGAGCGGGCCAGCGGTTGACGCGCTCGCGCAAGGGCTGGCGCAACTCGAAGGGCGCAGCGGTGACGGCCAGCCAATCACCGGCGCGAAGCTGGATGCGTCGCTGCGCGAGCGGGTACGTAACTTTCAACGCACGCTGGGCCTGGTGCCCGATGGCCAGCCCGGGCCCTTGACTTTCATGCAGCTGGCACGCGCAACCGAGGCCGATCGGCCGCGCCTGTTGAGCGACTGGAATTAGGCCATGTCATACATTCTGGATGCACTCAAGCGCGCGCAAAATGAGCGCGAGCGGGGCTCGGTGCCAGGCCTGCACAGCCAAAGCGCAGACACACCACCCGCCGCCGAAGACGCCGGTCGCTACGGGCTATGGCTGGTGGTTTTGGGCTTGCTCGCTGGGCTTGTTGCTGTGGCCTGGCTCATACGCAACGGGTCTGCAGAGCCGACCGCTCTGGCGCCCATGCCAAGCCAGGCTGAGGTGCCTGCGCTTGTGGCCGCAGCGCCACCGACGGTGGTGATCACGCCGCAGGTGACGCCTGCGCAAACGCTAAGGCCAGTCGACATGCCAGCCCAAGCATCAACAGACCCAGCACGCACGCCCCTAGAGGCGAGCCGCGCCAGTGCCAAACCCGCGGCAACTGCGGCAGTCTCCACCGCGCCGGCTGTACCCGACGTGAACAAATCACCCGCCGTATCTGAGCGCAGTGCCCAGGCGCAGGCGCAGCCGACCAAAGCGCCACAGCCTGCCAGCAGCGCGCCCATAGCCAACGAAATGCCCGCCAGCCTGCGCTCGCTTGTGCCACCACTTCGCATTACCGGGGCGGTCTACGCGCAAGATCCTGCACAACGGCTGCTTCTTATCAACAACCAGCTGCTGCGCCAAGGCGACAAGGTTCGCCCCGATCTGACACTAGAGGCCATCGAGGCCAAAAGCGCCGTATTCAACTACCAAGGTGCGCGTTTTCGCCTGAGCTATTGAAGACCCGCGCTGCGCTGTGTAAGCCTGCGCTGTCGCCCGCTTAGCCCGACGCGTCGCGATGCGATAGCGAGTCGCTCACGCGCTGAAAATGCGCATACAAAAACGATTGCACAACGCCAGCTGGCGTATGGTGGTCTTCATCAAAGGCGCGCAGCAGTTTGAAGCCTGGCCCTAGTGCCTCTTGCAAGGCCTGCGCCGAGTAGCGCACCGCCGGCAACCCGCTGCAACGCTGCGGGCCCTGTTCACCGAAAGTGGCCATCACCACATGCCCATCGGGTATGAGCGCGCGCATCAGTTGGCGCACGTAGGCCTGGCGCTGCGCAGGCTCGGTTAGAAAATGAAAAACCGCGCGGTCGTGCCAAATGTCATAGGCGCCAGTGGGCAGCGCCACCTGCGTCACGTCACCCTCAATCCAGGAAACCAGAGCCGCGCGATCACCCAGACGCTGGCGCGCCAGGGCTAACGCCGCCTCAGAGATATCCAGCAAGGTCACTTGTACCTGCGGCACAAGATCATCAACCAGCCTGGAGGCGCCTGCGCCAACATCAATCAGGCGCAGCGGCCTGCCCTGCGTAATCGATTCAATCAGCGCCAACGATTGCTCGGCACGCGGCTGATACCAGCTCACCGTGTCAGGCGGCTTGTTTTGGTAAACACTTTCCCAATGCGTTTTGATCGCGTTCATCGCTTGCTCATTTGAACGTCCATCATAGAAGAAACGGCGCGGTCAGGCCTGCCTACAATGATTTGCACTTTATCTTCAACTCAGGCCCGCCATGCACCCGACCCTGCTGCTGATCGACATCCAAAACGACTACTTTGCCGGCGGGGCCATGGCCCTGCCCCACAGCACTGAGGCCGGCTCGCGCGCGCAAGCATTGCTGGCGCACTGGCGCACGCTGGGCGGGCCCGTCATTCACATGCAGCACATCGCCAAGCGAGCTGGCGCCACTTTTTTCCTGCCGGGCAGCGCAGGGGCCGAGATTCACGCCTGCGTAAAGCCCCTGGCCAGCGAGACGGTGATACAAAAAAACTTTCCCAACTGCTTTCGGGAAACAGACTTGCTGCAGCAACTCACCAGCCTTGGCAGCCGTGAATTGGTGATTGCCGGCATGATGAGTCAGTTGTGCGTGGACACCACCACGCGCGCGGCGGCAGATTTGGGCTTTGCCTGTACGCTGGCGCATGACGCGTGCGCTGCGCGCGCACTGTCGTTTCAGGACACTGCGCTCAGCGCCGAACAAGTGCACGCCGCTTACATGGCGGCGCTGTCGAGTAGTTTTGCCAAAGTAGTTTCTGTAGAGTCCTTGGTCAGCGGCGCCTGAGCAAAAGCGCTTAGGCGATGCCAACCACCTTGTGCATTTGCACACTCAATCGCCACTGCGGGTGGGCCAGGCAATAGTCGACAGCGCCCGTGGTGTTTTGCTTGAGCAGCAGCCCGTCCATGGGCTGTAAAAAGAAGTGCTCAAAAGCCATATGCGCAAAACGCTCGGGCATGGCCAAGAGCTGCGGATAAACCAGCTTGAGCTCCTGGCCTGAGGTCAGCACCAGGGGTGCATCGGCCTTGGGGCTCACACACACCCAGTCCAGGCCCTCGGGCGCGGCCTGCGTGCCATTGGTTTCCACGGCAATTTCAAAACCCTTGGCATGAAAAGCATCGACCAGGGCTTGGTCCAACTGCAGCAAAGGCTCACCGCCGGTGCACACCACCATCGGTCGGCCCACGTGGGAGGCGGGCCAAAGCCCTGCGACATGCTCGGCCAGCGCTGCGGGCGTGGCGAACTTGCCACCACCAGAGCCGTCGGTGCCAACAAAGTCCGTGTCGCAAAAAGAGCAGACTGCAGCCGCTCGGTCCTGCTCGCGCCCGCTCCATAAATTGCAGCCCGCAAAACGGCAAAACACGGCAGCGCGACCAGCTTGAGCGCCCTCGCCCTGCAAGGTGTAGAAAGCTTCTTTGACGCTGTAAGTCATGGGGTTTAAAGGGGCAGGGCAGGGCCTTGCCCGCCAGCCGAAACAATGGCACCGCAGCCACGCGTTTCATACAGGTCGACCCGGTCGAGCTGCGGCAGCTGCTTGCGCGCCTGCGTCAGCACCCACTGCGCCAAGGTCGCCGTGTCACAGTCAGCCAGGCCGTCTTGTTCATGCAGCGGGCGGTGGTCCAGCGCTTTGAAGATGGGGTTAAAAAGCGCTTTGACATCACCGAAGTCCACGGTCCACCCACGCACCTGGTCAAGCGGCGCACGCAAATGCAATCGAAGCGTGTAGGTGTGCCCGTGAATACGACGCAAAGGACTGCCTTCGGGCGCATTTTTTAGGCGAAGCGCACTGTCCAGCGTGAAGTCTTTCCAGATCCGGTAATGCTGTCCATCAAAATTGGCGCCACAAGACCCGGTCTCGTACACCGTGATCCATGACAGCTCAGGCAAGGCCGGCTGCAATTGCTGCCACAGCCAGCTCGAGAGCATTTCACTGGTTGGGTTGTCCATGCCGGGCAGGTCATTCAGGCACCGGTAATCGAGCATGTCATGCAGTGGTGCCCACAAGGCATCCAGGTGATCGTAATCAATGCTCAGGTCAGCGCCACCGACGTTCTTGTTTGCATGGACGATCACCTCAAAGCCATGCCCGTGCATACGCCCGCATTTGTGCCCAAGCGGCACATGCGGCAACTGATGCGCCGACTGAAACAGGTAGCGCCGCCACACATGGGCTTGCCCATCAAGATCCAAGTCCACGCCTTCGTGCGCCGTGCTTTGGATGCCCACCTGCTCAAGGCCTGGAACCTGCAGGCGCTGACGCAACCAGCGCGCCAGGTTTTCGTCCGTGGGTTGGTCCAATTGATCGTTCAGGTGTTGGTAATCCAGCTCAGCCACCGCAGCCTGCAGCTCGGTGCGCAGGCGATCAACCTCGCCGCCGGCAAATGGGGCCCAGCCTGGCGGCAGGGCGCAACGGATACGCGCCAGAAAGCTGTGCCCATGCAAGCGGCGCGAGCGGTGCCCCTGCGGCAAAACAGAGACTTGACGCGCCGCCTCAAACCCCGCCGACGCGGCGTACAGCAAGCCCGCGCTCACGGATGGCCCGCGTTAAAGCGCTGGTGCAAGGGGTCGGGCAGGCCGGCTTGTGCAAACCCTTTGGCGCGCAGCAGGCAGGCGTCGCAACGTCCACACGGGCGCCCATCGTCGCCAGGGTCATAGCAGCTGCAGGTCTGGCCATAGTCCACACCCAGGCGCATACCCTCCAACACGATTTGCGCCTTGGTCCACTCAATCAAGGGGGTGTGAATTTTCAATCGCTGGCCACCTTCGACACCAGCCTTGGTCGCCAGATTGGCCATGGCCTCATAGGCCCGGATGTATTCGGGTCGGCAGTCCGGGTAGCCCGAATAGTCCAGCGCATTGACGCCAATAAAAATGTCCGCAGCGCCCAGGGTCTCCGCCCAGGCCAGGGCAAAGCTCAGAAACACGGTGTTGCGCGCTGGCACGTAAGTGATTGGAATGCCGTGAGACATGTCTTGGGGCAGCCGGTCCTTGGGCACAGCAATATCCGCTGTGAGCGCCGAGCCACCAAATTCACGCAAGTCAATACTGGCCACCACATGCTTGCGCACACCCATCAGCTTGGCCAGCTCCTGCGCTGCCGCAAGCTCCTGAACATGGCGCTGCCCATAGCGAAAGCTCAGGGCATGCACATCAAAGCCCTGTTCCTGCGCGATGGCCAAAACAGTGGTCGAGTCCAGCCCGCCGCTGAACAAAACAACGGCTGGCGGCTTGGTCGATACAGCTGAGCTCATGGTGGGCGGGCCTGTTGATGTCCTAGGGCGTGGGCTTGCAATTTTAGTGGCGCCCCCTGGCGCTTGGTGTTCCGTGCGGGGCGCCATGCATCGCCCGATGCGTCGCCTGATCAAACAAGTGAAAAGCGCGCGGTACGCGATCAAACAGTTCTGTGCACAACCACGGCCGCCCCAAGGCATGCGCACAGGGCGTCGGGCTCAAGCCTGCGGCGTCTCCCAATGGCCACTGCGGTGCGAGCGAAACAGCGCAGCAATCACTTGCATATTGGCCACTGCGTCGTCCAGGCCGTAGGCCAAGGGCTGCTGCCCACGCACGGCGCGCGCAAACGCGTCCCCTTGCAGTGCGTACATGTCGCAGGGCTCGGTCGTGGTCTGTTCGCGCGCGCTGTCGTCCTTGTGCTGACCGTCATCCACAAAGAAGTGCGCCGCGCCACCGAGCGGCG